>CAZWHR010000006.1:0-24349 GCA_964633675.1 uncultured archaeon
TCTTCCTACATACTGTGTTCTTTGTACTGGGCTTCTCGCTGGTATTTGCAGTTCTGGGAGTGGTTTTGAATGTCTTCGTTGCGGCAGGCTCTACAACACTCCAGACCTGGCTTTCAAGAGTTGCCGGCGCGGTAATAATAATGTTCGGACTCCAGATGACAGGGCTTATAGAGATAAACCTGTTTGAGAAACGTTTTGACCTCATGCAGGGAACATCTATCGAACCCGGATACCTGACTGCTGTGCTGTTCGGAGCCTCCTTTGCTGTGGGGTGGACTCCCTGTGTCGGGCCTGTGCTTGCAAGCACCTTTGCCCTGGCATCTGTACAGCCTGCTTCCGCATTCCTTATACTGCTTGCCTATTCCCTTGGTCTTGGAATACCCTTCCTCCTGGTAGGGATCTTCCCGCAGTTCTCCATAGACCTCATCAAGAAGTACCAGTCACAGGCTTCTGTGGTGATAAAGATATTCGGATACCTGCTGATCTTCCTTGGAATACTGGTGTTCACACAGCAGCTTAGCCGTTTCACAGCATTCACATCCCTCATAGAGGTGGTAGGTCTATGATAGATATCAAGAGACCCTGGATGCTTCTGTTGATATTGATAATAGTAGTTGCTTCGGTCTTCTACCTGTCTCCTGATACAACTGAAGCGGATATAGTTCCCGAAAAGCAGAACAGGACAAATGTCTCCGGACAGGAGAACGCCGAGGCCAGGATAGCGGAGAAAAGAGCCGAGTATGAGTCCGCAAAGAGGCTAGTATCTCCTAATGGATATATAAATGCAGAGAATGTCTCTCTCCAGAATCTGGTGTCTGAAAAGGTGGTGCTGATAGACTTCTGGACCTACAGCTGTATAAACTGCCAGAGAACCCTCCCCCCCCTCAGGAACTGGTACCGGAAGTACAGGGATTACGGCTTGGAGATAGTAGGTGTCCATACACCGGAGTTTGCATTTGAGAAGAAGAGGGAGAACATCGTCAAGGCCACCGAGAGGTTCAATGTCACCTGGCCCGTGGTTATGGACAACGACTACCAGATATGGAACCTCTACGGTGTCAGAGCCTGGCCTACAAAGTTCCTGATAGATCCGGACGGCTTCATAGTCTACAGGAAGATCGGTGAAGGGGGTTATAAGAAGACCGAGAGGAAGATAAGGGAGCTTTTGAAGGAGAACGCCAGGATCAATGGAGAAAAGATCAACCTCCCACCTCTTAAAGGAGAGGAGAAAATGCCCGAGTTCAACAGGATAGAGACGCCGGAGATTTACTTCGGTAGTTTCAGAAATGATGGTCTTATACTGAATGTGGAGTCCGGCATAGGGACACAGGAGCTCCAGGTTCCAGAAAACACCTACAGGGACCGCGCATACCTTGGAGGCACATGGAACATAAGGAAGGAATACGCTGAGGTGGAGAGCAAGGGCAAGATCCACTTAAAGTACGGCGCTAAGAACGTCAACTTTGTGGCATCTGCTGGAGAACCTGTGAATGCCTCAGTATACCTTGACGGAGAGCCGATCCCTTCAAAACTTGCAGGCAATTCCGTCAAGAGCTACGGAGACAAGAAAATAGTCACGATCCAGGAGAACATGCTGTACGAGATAGTGCGGGACAATGCCTATAGGCGCCACACCCTGGAACTGGAGATCAAAGAGCCAGGACTTGAGGCCTATACATTCACATTTGGATAGGTTCAAAGTTCTTTTGATTACTAGTGAGACTTGTGGACTAGGTTTCTTTGAATCAGGTACAGGGAGGAACGTTCACCCTACTCGCTCAGATAATTTGTTACAAGGTCTCGAGTTTTCTGGTACGATCTCTTGGCGGCTCCATAAACAAAACCTGTGGCACCTCCTGTAAATAGACCGCCCTGTGCTCCAAGTGCACCTCCAAAAGCACCTTCAACTACTCCTTCTAAGTCATCAGCAAAGTCGGCTGCACTTTCTAGTCCTTCTCTGATTTCCCACCATTCGTTTCTACCTAGGCCTTCTAGCGTTTGAGCTAGTACGTCCGGATCACTTGCTAATTGTTCATCTAGGAAACTAAAATAGGCTACGCCTGCAACTAGACCTAAATATGCTCCCCATTTTCCTGTTTCCCAGGCCATTTCTTTGATCTCCTGGTAGCTTGTCATAGGATCCCTATCGTATGATTCATGTTCGTACATTATGGATCTGTTTAATTGATAGCACCAATCCTTATAAGGGTTACTATTTTCTCCTTTTTTAGTAACAAAAATTCTGGTGCGGGGTGTGGTAGAGTTGAAATAGATATAAATCCAACCCAAACAAGGACTAATGATAGCGAACCGGCTGGAGAACCCCTTATATGGCATGGGAACGCCGAGGAATACACGGCAGAGAGAATAACCTCTGCTGATTCGATGGAGAAAGCAGAGAAGTTCTTCAAGGAGGACTTCAACAAGTCTCTAGCAGACGAGATATTCGGTCCGAAGAATAGAGGTGGTCAAGAGTGATTTGGAAGACCACAACCGCATTCTTTGCAGCCATATTTGCTCTGATGCTACTGACGCTTCCAAGCAATGTATCCTGGCTAGGTGATCCTACCAGCCTACAACAGAGGATATCGAACCACACAGGCAGGCCGTACTGGATCAGGCGGACAGGCTGAAGCCCGAAGTGGTAACTCTATCCAGCTCGAAGGGTTTGGAAGCGGATTTATAGTGCATAAAGACGGATATATCTTCACCAACGCCCATGTCGTTGGGGATATAGCTAACCGGAGCATCAACACCTATGGCAGTAGCGAATACTCTGCACAGGTCGTGGCACAGCCGGATCAGCGAAAGTTGGATCTCGCTATACTGAAGATAGACAGTAATATAGGTAGTCCTGGAAAGTTCTACAACTGAGCCATACTTGCAGGTGAAGTTATAGAGGTTAATGAGCGAGAAATACACGTTGATAAGCCGGGAGGAGTAGGAGAAAGCGGTTCACTCTCTTCAGCCTGGAAGGAGAGGTTCTCGGAATTGTAGCTCGGGCAGGAATACCTCATGACGAATAGGAGGCACTGGATTCAGCTGAGGACATAGTTGGCTGGAACGAGAATCTACACCAGTATAGCACCAGGCCTTTTGCAGAGGTAGAGAAATCGGAGCGCCTGTACCGGTTCACCAAGAAGGAGCTAGGGAAAGAACTTGCAGACGATATATTCAAGCTTTCTGGTTCATAGACAATCCCAGAAAATCATAATATCTCCCGGGCTTAAAGCCCTGCTTTGAATGCTCTGATCTTGTCCTAGATGTTCATTTGACAAAGTGTTCAGTTGTGCCTCCATTTTGTAGAGCTAATCTGACAACTTTAACACCATTTAAAAATAATCAGCAGTAGAGGAAATAGCTATGGTACTAAAGAATTATGAGGAAATAAAGGATGCTTTCTATGACGAGACTAAGCTAGAAGGAGGTCGGATAATAGTTCTATCAGAGGTGATGAAACACGCTACATATCAGGAATTCAGAATCAATAAAAGAGACAAGAAGCCTAATTTTATGTATGTCGGTGTACTTTCCTCATTCACAGGAATCCGGAGAAATAACAGAGGAGATAAGGAATACAGAAGAAAATCTTCGACTATTTGAAGCATATGCGGATGTAAGAGGTTTAAATGAGGATTTAGAATAATATATAGAAAGTTGGAAAGAAAAATGATCCGAACTGTACCTTAAAGAGGCTAGCAATATCAAATTATCTATAAAAACCTCATAAGACCCTATAAAGGCTTTGAAGTGGATTATAAGGACTTGGAATCAAATCTTCCAAAATCCTATTGCCCACTTCGAGAATTGAGTAAAGATTTTGAAAAAAGAGTTGGAGGATTTTGAATTAGAGATTAAATTTAGAGAGTGAAAAGGGCAATACTATCACCTCTTCTGCTGCAGGTCATTTAAACCACCTATAACTACCTTGCTCCTCTATCTAGTGATCATGAAAAGTAGAACATTCAAACACTTTGGTCACCGTCCGGCCGAATCCATTCCTTTCAGTCGTCTCCCCCTTAAGATTTCTCATCCTAGCTTCTCCCTACGGAGGAACTCAGCTTCAAATCCAGGCAGGTTCATTTAATCAGGAATCACAACATTTCAAAACATTTTTTCTACTTTTTTCATCTACGCAAATAGAAAGGGAGAGCTCAAGAAGCCTTATCAAGCATCTCCAATACCTCTTCAGCCATTTCAGGACTTGAAGTTGCGACAAAATTATGGCCCTTTCCTGCATACATACCTATCTTCTCTCCACCTATTTCCTCTGAGTTCCAGTCAAAAACCGAGGCACCTGCTTCTTTAAGTATAAGGTAGAATGGTCCTATCTCCTCCCCGGTTTTGGGAGTCATGCTATTGCCGTTCTTACCTCCAGGGTACCTGCCAGCTACATACGCATCTATCTTTCCCTCAGCAAGGTATGCCATAGTGCAGGCGGCAGAACCACAGCACATGGACCTGTATTCAGAGAAAAGATCATGTATATCGTCCTCTAACACCTTGTCTACAGCCACTACCGCGCCAGGATCAAGGCTTGCCCTATCGCCGGAATTAATCTTCTTCAGGGAATCTTCATACCGCTCTTCCCCTGGAACTCCTGATTCAGATCTAAATGCTCCACCCCCTGTAGAGGTAGATATAGAGGCTTCGTAATAATGCCCGTCCTGCATGTTAAGGAAGCCCGCAACCTCCATGTCCTCAAAATCCGGATCAGGCCCTCCTGCAGCTATACCTAACACAGGTCCATGAGGCCCTGAACCTTCAGCAAAGTTTGAAGTTCCATCGATCTCATCCAGGATAACAGTATAGTCAGGATCTCTCTCATAGGAAGGGTTCTTCTCCTTGGCCTTCTCCTCGCTCTGGAGACAAAAGACATTCTTTCTTGAAGGCTCTTTGAAGTATTCTCTTGCCAGTTCAAGCATTGCCTGATCCATCCTTGTGACAACATCATCCTCACCAACTACATTCTCCCTAATGTTCTCACTCTGCATTAGCTGGTTGTACCGGGATTCAGCTCTCCTCATAAACCCTCTTAGAATGGAACGAAGGTCTTTATCCATGCATCTGGATGGACAACTAAAAGATAAATAGATTTCGACTGAAAGAGTAAAACCCCCTGATGATTAAAAAATGAGGGGACAAACAAAGGAGTATGGAAGAAATAAGGGACGAGGTCAAGGGAAGGAGAGAACCTAACTACGATATAGACCCTCTATTTATTAACAGGTGGTCTCCCAGGGCTATGACAGGTGAGTCTCTGGATGAGGAAGAATTCATGCCACTGTTCGAGGCTGCAAGGTGGGCACCAAGCAGCTACAACAACCAGCACTGGAGATTTATCTATGCTACAAGAGACTCAGAGGACTGGGACAAGTTCCTAGATCTTCTTAGCGAGGGTAACCGGCTTTGGGCGAAGAAAGGTGCGGTTCTAGTGGTAATCGCTTCAAAGAAGACCTTCGATTTCAACGGAGAACCTGCAAGGACACACAGCTTCGACACAGGATCCGCATGGGAGAACCTGGCTCTGGAAGGAGCAAGAAGAGAACTAGTGGTCCACGGAATGCAGGGGTTCAACTATGAAAAGGCGCGCGAAGAACTAGAGATCCCTGAAGAGTTCGACATAGAGGCTATGTGTGTTATCGGGGAGCGTGCAGAGAAGGAAACGCTTCCGGAAGATCTACAGGGTAAAGAATATCCTAACGGTAGGAAGGAGCTGGAAGAGATTCTGATGGAAGGTGGTTTTAGAGAAGAGTAAGAGGTAGTGGCTTTTTTATTCCAGCGCAACTCATTCAAGAGCAGAGATGCCTATTGGTGAATTTGTCAAGACCGTGAGCTACAGCGGTAGAGTGAAGAAATACATAGATAGTTTAGAGGAGAAGGTAAGTGATCTTCCAGAGGGCTACAATGAGGAGAAGAAGGATTTCATGCACCACCTCAAAGGTTTCGTACAGATGAGATTTCTCCATGCATTCATAAGCATGGTGTTCTATGCCTCCATAGTTGCCTCAATAACCGCCTCTGTCGGCTTCAAGGTAAACCTATTCCAGCAGATCTATGGTATTCTCGGAGGAACTACAGTGCTTGTGTTCTACTTCGGTACTCTCTACCTCCACAACCTTGCAAAGCTGGATTTCGACAACTCAAAGACCAGGATTATATCGATGCTTACGGCAGAGCATATGAGGGACTAGATAGAAGAGCTAGAAAATGGGTTCTCATGCAAGTTTCTCAGCCATCTTGGCTTCAAGAGACACCACATATTCCGAAAGAAGTTCTTCAACCAGGAGGAAGACGTTGTAGCTGAAGGTTACATGAACTCCTATAATGAAGAACAGCCATAGGTCGGCCATCGCGCCCTGGAGGACTATTATAAGAATCCAGCTAAGGAATACATTTCCAAAGCTTGCGAAGAGGTGTACCATGGACGAAACTATGAAAGTCTCGGGATGCCTGGCATCTACACTCTTGAAAAAACCTCTATAGGCAAGGAAAGATAGAACTCCAAAACCTACGACAGCTCCAAGAATATAGAGAAGAATGTTCAGAACTCCAAATGTGAAGAAGTTGAGGAGCATTGCGCCCGAACCCCATACAGACAGGGTATAGCCATACGCCTTTGATTCCTCAGTTAGGTTCTCCCGGAGCCGTTCAAAAGTTTCCATAGAGAAAAAATTGGAGAGAGTCTCTTATTAAACTTTCACCAAACCCACAGTCCAGACTTTCCAGAAGGAGAGATACCTATGGTTAATCAGCTCCTAAAGAAAGCATCTATATCCTTCCAAGGTGCCTTTGTAACTCTTAGATCGTTGAAGTTAAGTGCAGAGGAGTACTTGTTCCACCTGTATCGCTCGTCCATGAACACCACAACCCCGCGGTCGTCTCTAGATCTTATACATCTACCTGCAGCCTGCAGAGCTCGGTTCACTGCAGGGAAGTTGTATCCATAGTCCCAGCCACGTCCAAACTTCTCATCGTAGAACTCTATCAGCGCCTCCGTCTCCAGATCAGGCTTCTGGAGGGGAAGACCTACGATAAATACAGCTCTCATCAGGTCTCCAGGGAAGTCCACACCCTCACCAAAGCTTCCTCCCACAACCCCAAGTAATACAGCGCCCGAATCCTTCTCGATGTCAAAGTTCTTGAGGAGTTCTCTCTTCTCGCTCTTGGACATACCTCTTTCCTCCCTAAATACAGGTAAATCCAGGTCGTCCTTCATAACCTTGTAGACTTCATCCCTCAAGTTGTAGGATGGAAAAAATACTCCAGTATTCCCATCGACCTTTTCGATACTTTGAGATATAAACCATGCGATCTTACGATACTGCTCATCACCTCTCTCCTTATAACGGGTTGTTACCTGATCCACTACAAGATTGAGGAGGTTTGAATCAGGGAACGGGGATTTGAAAACCTTTTCAAAAGTGTTTGAGGCATCCAGCCCTAGAACCTCGCGGTACATATTCACAGGTGTAAGGGTTCCAGACATGCATATAGAGGAGTGGCTGGAGTTGAGGGGTTGTCTTGTAGAGTATTGTGGGTCAAGGCACGTATAGGATAATTTGAAGTCCCTGTCACCTACTCTCTTCAAAACTCTTACAAATCCGTGGTCCTGGCCCTTCCAGCTCTCAAGGAAATAGGCTACAGATTCACAGGAGCTGTTCTTTCCCTCATCCCTGACTTCCTTTGCAACCGATTCAAGATCACCTATAAAATCATCATAGCCGTGGATGTTCTTCACCAGCTCTATGAAGTTGCTCTTGTTGATCTCCACCTCCTTCTCCATCCCTATCTCTTTCCTTGCCATATCTATTAAGGCTTGCTGGAGTTTCTCAAGGTTCTCCTCAACGTTGTAGTATCCCATATTCGAGGCCTCATCCAACGCATTTCCTACCATGTTCTCGGATATGGATGCAGAGTTGAGCTTCCGAGTCCTGTCGGGTAGGTTGTGGGCCTCATCAACTATAACTATGCAGTCATTTAGAGATAAGCCTGAATTAGCAAACACCGAGTCCCTTACACCAGGATGAAATATGTGAAAGTAGTCCCCTACAACTATATCGGCCTCAGCCACCATGTGCCGGAGAACTGCGTAAGGACAGACCTTTTCACACTCCTCCCTGACCTCTTCAGCCCTTAAGACCTGGTTCTTCAGCTCATCTATCTTTTCCCTGGCCTGGTCGGTTAGTTCATACTCGTTCTTATATGTCTTAGAATGGCGCGGACAGCTCTCCTCATCTTCCTCCTCCACAAACACCTGACTACCTCTCTCACCCTCACAGAGCCACTTCTTTCCTATCAGATCTACAGACACGAAGTTCTTGCCGTGTTTCTCCCGTATCTCCCTGAGTGTGTCAACCACTATCTCGTGCTGGGAGTGGCGTGGAGTCACAAAAAAGGACTTCTTGTCGTTCTCCAGTGCATAGGCTAGGGAAGGTGCTACAGTGGCAGCGGTCTTCCCTATTCCCGTAGGGGCATGCGCAACCACAGCCCTGGAATCCTTAAGAGCCTTTTCGACCGTCTGCTTGAACTCCTTCTGGCTGGATCTGACATTTTCGTAGGGAAAGAGTTCTTCCATCTAAACCGTTGCAGTATTTTATCCAAACCTTTTAGAAACCATAAGGCTTCCACATCTGCCCAGGGTTATGAGAACCACTTCTATCAAAAACCGAAACCTTCAATATAGTCCTCTGAAGGAGAATACTCAACAGTTCTAGCTACGCCTGATGCCTCCTCCCCAACTATACGCTTTAATTTACTGAAATAGTCCCCGTCACGACTACCCAGGGCGTTTTTGATTTCCCACTGCTCTATCCCCTTTTCCTCGGCTACATAGAGTAAGTTCATTATATCTCTCTGATCCTTTGTCCTGACCGATCTTAACTTGGAAGCAAGCATGTCCTCTACAGAAGGAACTCTAAGATTGGTATCCCCTACTGCCACCTCAACGGAGCTTTCAAAGTCATAGTCTCCTTCGCCTGTTCTAGGACGAGCAAAATCACAGTGGATAGACATACCGTTCATCTCTATATTAGCACTGTGTTTAACCTCATATTCTCTACTCCATTCGGAGTTATTTGCTACAGAAATCGGGCTTTCAGGATATGCCTCTCGCCAGGCACTTTCTATGCCCTGATAGTTGGATGAAAAATACTTATCCGTGTCATCAGACCCTCTCCAGTACTTAAAAGCCTCGTATCCTGCTATATCAATTAAATGGGCGAATACAGCACCTCCACCAAACTCCATATGCATTATATCCCTATCAACCCTTTCTTCATATTCTTCAAATATCTTAGAAGTTCTTAGGACAGCTTCAAACCAGTCAAGGTTATTATAGGCGGTTTCAGCCTCAGGACTCTCAATCTCTATATCTTCAAGGACAGTCTCCACAACTTGGTCGTAGTTTATTTCCGGGTTCTGCATCTTTATGTTACTCTATAATAGCAACATTCATTTATAAAAGTTACTTTTTGGTTGTAACAAAAACTTACAGATGTTAAACCAGGATGCTTCTTTTCAGGCGCTTCACACCGAGATATCCGGGAAAGACCTTTTAACCCGGTTCCACAAATAGTCGTACATGGAAGAAGAAAAGAACATGAAGGATATACTGTACGACATCATACAGGATCCAGAAAAGGCAGAGATGTTCCTTACAGGAGAATCAGAAGATGCCGAAGAACTCAGAGACCAGGTGAGGGCAACGCTCAACCAGGCAGGAGAATCAACCCGCAAACTGTTCGAGGAGAAGACCGGTAAATCCATTAAAGTCTCACATACCACACTTGCATGGATAGCAGTAGCGCGCCACCTAATAGAGGACATGGACTGCAAGGTAGATGATGCAGAGGAAGTGTGGTATATCGGATAGAAGTAAAGTCTTCCAGAAATTGAGGGCGGGGGCCGGGATTCGAACCCGGGTCACCGGAGCCACAGTCCAGCAGTATAAGCCGCTAACCTACCCTCGCCATGTAGACTCAACAGCGCACCACAAAAAAATGAGATGGGAGATTTAAAAACCCTTACTCTGAGTCGGAGTCGAGAAGGAAATCCGGAAGCACTCCTCGGAGGATCTTTCTCACTCGGTTAATACCTTGCATGCTTATCGAGACACATTTCCTGTTCTTATGGTACTCAAGAAGCCCGAATTTGGTCATCTCCTCTATAGCATCTCTGCCCCTGCCTCTATCATGTTGGGGGATCTTACTCAAAGCATTCTCCACGGTAGTATAGCTATCTCCAAAAAACTTGTTCCTCCATAGCTTTGAAGCAATAGCCACCTTCAATTCACGGAGGTCCTGGGACATAAAAAGAGAGTTAAGAGGCAGATATTTAATCACAGCACGAATTTCCAAACTGGAACCAGGATAATAAAAACGTAAGATTACAACCAACATAAATAAAAGATTACATCAGAAGTGAAAATATTTTTAAAAGTGTATGATAAGGAACCTACATGGAGCTCAAGACAAAGACCGAGAGCGGAGATAAATCCGTGCTTCTACAGCTATTCGGATACAGGCCTTTTATAAAGGTTCTAGACACGCTTATGGATCATCCGAACTATGATTACACCAAGAAAGAGCTTGCCGAGGTTAACGATATCTCCAGACCTACTCTATACAAGATCTGGCCCAGGCTAAAGAAATTCGACCTTATAGAACCGACAAGGAAGATAGGAAACACGCAGATGTTCCAGCTGAACACAGACAGCTCGATGGTGGAGAAGCTCTACAGGTTCGAGAAAGAACTGCAGGAAGAGATCTAACAGTTTTCTCCGACCCACTCTTCGTACTTCTTGTTGGCCTCCACCGGCAGGTCTAGGATGCAGGGCACATCGTATGGGTGTTCTTCCTCTATGAACTTCTTCAGGTCTTCGGCTTTACCTTCAGAGGTCTTGAAGAGCGCCACAATCTCTTCGCCCCGGTCGATATCTCCATTCCAGAGGAATGCAGATTCAATATCAAACGAATTGACGCAGGCTGCAAGTTTCTCCTCAAGTACAGCGCTCCTTACATCTTCAAGCGCCTCCCTGTCCGGAAAGGTTACATAGAAAAGCTTCAAGGCTGGAACACCTCCTTCTATCCCTGTTTCTGACTGCAGATCTGGTCGACAGCTCCAGGTATCTCTTCAAATCCTGGAACTCTAATGGCGATGTTCTCGGGAACTTCTTTCTTCGGCTCCTTCTCGCTTATCCATATTGCTTCGAAATCTGCTCTTCGCGCCGCGATCACATCGTCTCGGAGCATGTGGCTTGCCATTATATAGCGGTCCGCATCTATCATTTCCTTTGCCCGGTCGAATATATCTTGGTCTGGCTTCCGCATCCCTTCCTTCGCGGAGATCACGACCTCATCGAAGTAGTCTCTTATACCCAGCTTGTCCAGCTTCATCAACTGCAGCCTCTCGGTACCGTTCGTCAGGATTCCCAGAGGATATCCCTTATCTGAAAGGCTCTTGAGAGCTTCTTCCACTCCCAGTTTTAGTTCAAGGCAGTCCGATTCGATCTCCTCCCACTCCTCTGCAAAACTCTCCACCTTCTCGGGATCATAGCAGTCCCTGGATTTACATAAGCTGTCCATGGCCTGCCTCCTCGGGAAGGCCCAGCCGTTCTGGAAGTACTGGAAGAACTTGGACTTGTACTCCTCATACATGCCCTTGACCTCGTCCAGACCAGCCTTTTCAACCGCTTCAGAGTATATATCGCTGAAATCCCCGTTCATCCGGGTTAAGGTATTGTCCAGGTTGAAGAACACGGCGCATCTCATAATATGGACAGGTTCGGGCATCAATAATAAATAAGTTTCCAGAACCTCATACATTTATAACGCCGTTATAAATTTCTCTTCTCTATCAGAAAAAATATAACAAGGTAGAGAGCCTAGTCCAAATTATGGAGTATAACTGGAACGAAGAGGAGCTTGCAACCAACCAGCAGAGAGAATATGTCCTGAAGATTCTGAAGTCAGGTCTGGAATCGGTGCTTGTAGAACCGGCTATAGATAGAAAGGTCAAGAGGGACGACGATATCCTAAAGATAAAGGACAAGAGCCTCAATCTATCGGAGTTTGAAAATGTCTATATCCTCGGCGCAGGAAAGGCATCCGCAAGGATGGCGAAAGTTATAGAAGATAAGACAGAAAACATCATAGAGGGAGGAGTAGTAATCTCCAAGGAGAACGAAGACCTGGAACATATCGAAAGCCTTGAAGGAGACCACCCTATCCCCAGCCAGAGAAACCTGGAAGCTACAGAAAGAGTCGTTTCGCTGGCAAAAAGGGCAGGAAAGGAGGATCTAGTAATAAACCTGATATCGGGAGGGGGTTCAGCGCTCCTTACTCTTCCAAGGATACCTCTGGAGGAATTCAAAAAAATTACAGAGACTCTGATAGAAGCAGGAGAAAATATAAACCATTTAAACACCGTAAGAAAGCATTTAAGCCGGGTAAAAGGCGGCTACCTTCTGAAGAAGATACATCCAGCAAGATCAGTATCCCTCCTAATATCGGACGTGGCGGGAGACAACCTCTCAACTATAGCTTCAGGGCCGACAGTCCGAGACCCCACCACAGTAGAAGATGCAGAGGAGGTTCTTGAGGAGAACGGGATAGACCCACATGGTGTAGGAAAGACACCTAAGGAGGGAAAATACTTCGATAAGGCAGACAACATTCTGCTCTTGAGCGGTTCAACCTGTATCGACGCCATGAAAGAGAAAGCAGAGGACCTTGGACTTGAAGTAGGTGTCTACTCACGGGAAATGGAAGGAGAAGCCAGAAAAGAGGCACATAAATTTCTTGAACACGCAAAAAATATGGAGGGAGATAAAACCCTTCTAGCAGCAGGCGAAACAACAGTCACAGTAACTGGAGACGGAAAAGGCGGTAGGAACCAGGAGTTCGTTCTAGCAGGTCTTAAAAAACTGGCGAATATGGAAAAAGCTGCAATCGGAAGTCTTGCAACCGATGGTGAAGACTTCATACCTGTAGCAGGTGCGGTTGCCGACCAGGACAGCCTGGAGGAGGCGCAGGAGAAAGGCCTGGACCCCGAGAAATACCTAGAGAATAACGACAGCTACCATTTCTTCGAGGAGCTAGGGAATTCAATCATAGACACCGGAAGAACCGGGACGAATGTGGCTGATATCGTCTGTCTGGTTAAGGTTGAGCAGGCCTAGAGCCAGAAGTATACGGTTTCACAGATCCCGGAGACAGAACCGGCACAGTATTTATAAAGACTTATAGAGAACCTAGTGAGTATGGAAACAGAAAAGAGGAAGGAACTGGTATTGAGGAATACAGAGGAGATCGTAACAGAGGAAGAGCTGGAGGAGATAATAGAGGAGAAGGATAGTCCACGGGCCTATATCGGTAATGAAGTCTCGGGGCCTGTGCACCTCGGGCACTGGATACAGATAAGGAAGATGAAGGACCTGGAGAAGGCAGGATTCCAATCTGTAGTTCTATTTGCAGATTTACACACCTACCTAAACAAGAAGGGAGAGAAGGAATGGATCGAGAAGATGGTTGAATACTGGCAGGCGACCTTCGAGGCGTGCGGACTCGATGCAGAATATGTGAAAGGCAGAGAATTCCAGGAGGATACAGAATACTTCCACGACCTGCTGAAGATGGCGCAGAACACCACTGTAAACCGTGGAGAGAGATCCATGGGCGAGGTAGCATCAGACCAGGAAAGCATCTACATCTCCCAGGTCGTCTATCCGCTTATGCAGGCTCTGGACATAGTACATCTTGATCTGGATCTTGCGATAGCAGGCATAGACCAGAGAAAGATACATATGCTTGGAAGAGAACAGCTTCCAAAGCTTGGATACGACAAACCCACATGTCTCCACTGGCCTCTTCTTACATCGCTGGCCGGAGACGAAGGCAAGATGTCAAGCAGCAAGAAAAAGACGATGTTCCCGCTACATGCAGATCCCGAAAGGATCAGAAACACTATAAATGATGCTTACTGCCCTCAAGGAGAGGTTGAGAGCAATCCTATAATTGAGATAGCCAAAATCTTCATCTTCGGATCTGACAAGGATCTGAAGGTTGAGAGGGACAAGGAATACGGTGGAGACCTCTATTACTCGGATTTTGAAGAAATGGCAAAGGATTTCAGTTCAGGAGATCTGCATCCTCTAGACCTGAAAGGCGCAGTAGCCGAGGAGATTATTGAGAGGTTCGAACCGGTGAGGGAGCGGTTCAAGGAAGAGCCTGAGCTTCTAGATCCCCTCGAAGAAATAGGACATGAGAAACCCGATTACCTGGACTAGAAACTCGCAGAACAGAACTTACTCCTCAGACCTTGATAACACCATCATCATCGGATAAGCTCTAATTCTCCAGAAGATTTGTCTATCTTTAATCTTAAAAGGTTTTCCTCCCATAATCATGCCACCCCGCCATGGATCAGGAAACAAAAGATGAGGATAAAAGAAATAGAGGTATAGGATATATCTTAAAGTCTACTGTATTTTCTGTAGCTCTAACTGCGTTTCCGATGTTCACCGGATGCGCCTATGACAATATAAGGTCTCCAGAGAAGGAAACAGGATCCAGAGAAGTATACAGTATCGAGTATCAGCAGGAAGGCCCCGCCGGGAAGTACGATGTACAGTTCAGCTATTATGAAGATGTTCCTCTTTCCGATCTTTCTGAGAAGTTTCTGGAGGAGCTAGAGGAGGACAAGGAAACTAAGATAACCGAAGAGGAGTTCAACTACATGGAGGCCAGTATGAGCGGGGGAGATCTGCCTCCTGGAGGAATAAGCGTAAAGATCCTGGATATAGAAGACGCACACGAAATAGGAGATCTAAAGAAGAATAAATACAGCAAAAGCTTTGAAGAGCTGGAAGCAGACTCGGATATACCGGATCTAATAAACCTCTCTTCTAGCTGGGCTGTAGGCCTATCTGAAACAGTTACAAAGGGAGACGCAGGTTCAAAGGTGGAGCTTGAGACCAATCTAAAGGATATACAGATCGACAGTGAAGATACTGAAAATCTAAAGAGCATGACCGTTATAAGCTACAGAAAAGTGAGGAAAGGCATATACCGCCATATAAAAGAAGATGAAAAGTATAGGCCAGATGCAGTGAAAATGAAGAACCGTTTGGTAGATATTTTAGGACTTTAAGAGCCCGAGTCAGGCTTTATCTCTTCAAGCTTGGGCAGGGGTAAACGTTTTAAAGATGTGACGACCTTCCAAAACAGCGATGTCAGATATCAAATTAAATCAGATTTATGAGAACATATGGGAGATACCTAGGAACGGGGAGATGAACGTCCCCACACGAGTGTTCGCATCCAGTGAACTACTTGAGCACATCAGGGAGGATAAAACTCTGGAGCAGGCGAAGAACATTACAGAGTTCCCGGGGATACAGAAGTATGCATGCGTTCTGCCGGACGCGCACCAGGGCTATGGAATGCCTGTGGGAGGAGTTACAGCACTGTCAACACAAAACGGAGGTATCAGTCCTGGAGCTATCGGTTTTGATATCAACTGTGGAGTAAGAGTCATGAAGACCTCACTTACCTATGAAGAGGTCAAGCCAAAGATGGAACAGCTGGCAAACATCCTGGCTCAGAAGACCCCCAGAGGCCTTGGAAAAGGTTCTGTAACAGGCAACCTTTCAGTAGAGGATATAGAGGACATATGCAGGAACGGTATGAAATGGGCGCTGGAGAACGGCTATGCAGTAGAGGACGACCTTGAGCACTGCGAGGACAACGGGTTCAGAGAAGGAGCAGACCCTGATAATATTTCCGACAAGGCAAAAAACCGTGCAAGGCAGCAGGCAGGTTCTCTGGGTTCTGGAAACCACTTCCTTGCGATCCAGAGAGTTTCAGATATTTATGACAAAGAGACAGCAAGGCAGTTCGGTCTTGCGGAGGACCAAGTTGTCGTGATGATACACTGCGGTTCCCGAGGCCTTGGACACCAGGTGTGCCAGGACTATGTAAGGAAGATCGAGAAACAGCATCCCGAAGTTATAGAGGAGCTACCTGATAAACAGCTTGCATATGCACCTGCAGGCTCACAGGTAGAGAAGGAATATTACAGCGCGATGAACGCCTCTATAAACTTTGCCTGGACGAACAGACAGCTTTTGATGCACAGGACAAGGAAATGCTTCGAGAGGATATTCGGAAATGACTGGCAGGAGATGGACATGGATCTCCTGTATGATGTGGCGCACAATATAGGCAAGAAGGAAGTCCACGAGGTCAACGGAGAGGAAAAGGAGCTGTATGTACATAGGAAAGGAGCTACAAGAGCGTTCCCTGCAGGTAGAGAGGAAGTCCCGAAGGCTTACAGGAGTGTAGGACAGCCTGTTCTTATACCGGGATCTATGGGAACTTCTTCGTATATTCTCAAAGGCACGGAGAAGGCGATGGAGCAGACATTTGGATCTTCGGCGCACGGAGCCGGGAGGCTGATGTCCAGAACACAGGCAAAACAGGACTACTACGGCAGAGACATACAGAAGGATCTGAAGAAGGAGAAGATCATAGTCAAGGCAAATTCAGGCTCAAGTATCGCAGAGGAAGCTCCAGGAGTATACAAGGATGTGGACGAGGTTGTAAGGGTTACAGACGCAGTAGGAATAGGTGACAAAGTTGCAAGAACCCGGCCTATGATAAATATAATAGGTTAAGGTTATCGCCTTCCGAACCCTTTCTCATATCTCTCATTCATATCTCTCATCCTTATCGTAGGCTATATCCCTCTGCAGTTCTCTAAGAATATCTCTGTTGATTTCCTGGAAGAGAGAATCCAGAGAATAGACAGAGTCCAGTGTGACTTCTTCGCCTGCATTCTCTATGTACTTGTTGTTATCGTAGATGTCAACCTCAGTGAAGAAGTCTTCTATCTCCCTCAAGTACACTTCAGCTATCTCCCTTTTACCCTCTTCCTCTTCAAACGGTATTATGAGCTTCCCAAAAACTCTTTTGCCCAAATCAATCGCCTTCTTGGCGACAGCAGGTAGTATCACCCCGCCTGCACGACCCCCCAGAGCTGATATAATATAAATAGTGTCGTACTTTCGGATGATATCCTCTATATGGTTTATGGAACGCAGGTCGATTTCGCGGTCTATCTCAAGCCTGCTGTCCCTGCCATAGTCATCGCTATCTTCCTTCACAAACACAGTATGGTCAGCATTGGAAGAATGTAGGGCGTATCTATCCAGATCAACCGCTAAAGTAGGTATAGATAAATCTCTATCGATATTTTCCAGAATATCAATCCCTGCATGGCCTATACCAATTACCAGACGGTTTTTCACGACGCAACCAACCTCCAAAAGGTAATTTTATGGCAAATTCTTTAATATTATTGGGAAAAAACAGCCAGCACCAAAAGAGAAAAAAACACCACTTTTTTCCATCAGGAGAATTATGGCTCTTACCGGAAATAGATTATCCTGTTACCCCTATCTGTTCTAGAATCCTAGAATTTAATGTCCACAGAGAGTTTCACACCTGCCTCGGTTTCTTCCTCAAAAGCATGCCTGTTTCCAGTGCTGCTTCTGGTGTGGGTGTATCCGGATCCACCATAGACCTCTAAACCTAAATCAACCCCTCCTGCATCGTACTCTGCATCTATCTCAACCCAGGCCCCTCCTTTAGAAGGGTTGTAGGCCGCATTCCCTCCTATCTCAAGGTTTTCGGATAGCTCCCTCCGGTATCCAACTCCGAAGTCAGTCCCGTCTCCGGACAGAGCAGACTCTACAGAGAGGTTAAGCACACTATCTTTCTCCTCACCTTTACTCCTCAGCCGCTGCTCGTATCTGATGGTAGGACCTTCAGTTGTAAGATAGCTTGAGAATTCCGGCAACATTAGCGCGGTATTATCGTCCAGACCTATTCCCAAAGGTTCTATCCTTCCCTCTCCAGTTTTCAGGTATTCTGGTATCTCCTTTGCGAAGGATATGGTGCTGTTGCTTAGCAGCTGTGAAAGCTCGGCAAGAACCAACTCCTGTTGGCTGGTATCTATACCCAAGTCCTCCATATATCTTACATAGTCATGAATATCTTTTCCATCGCTGGTAGTGTATAAAGACCCTCCAAATGCATTTATTGCGTACGTTGGGCCTTGAAGTACATGTGCGTCTCCTTCTCTTATCTGGTCTGATATCTGATCCGCGCTGTACTGCTGGATGTTTATACCTCCAGCCTCCATCATAGCCAGGTATTTACTAGAGTGCTGACTTCTCTCCGGATCTTTAAGAAATCCTTTCCAGTCCTCTTGCGATACTGTAGCCACCGTTTTCCTGCCAAATAACTGGTCTATACGGGTAGTGAAGGCGTTCAGAGGGTTTGCAGATCTCCTGTTGGATCCATCCATTCTAGAAAACTGGAAATCAGTCATGCCAGCCTTTGAGAATCCTCTGAAATGGCCGTATTCGTGCGCTGCCTGGGAAAGCGTAAATTCCAATCCTGCCAACACCGGTGCAGTTGCAAGTGATCTCCACAGCCTGTTTTCTGCAGACTGTTCCTCAGGATTGTCAGAGACTATGATCTCGTCCGCACCTTCATGCAGGAATTCTGTAGCAGACAGATAGACCGAAGAGATCTCGTCCGTGTCAATAACCTCCTCCTCGGTGATGTTCCTTGTAATATTCAGATCCGTATTATGACGCTGTATATCTAAGCTATTATCCTCATTCTCGTCCTCGACAGTTCTTATAACCTGCTGTTGAGGGCTTCTTACCTGGTCATATGCCTCCTGCGCATCCGCCTCCGGCGCCATGGACGCAAAGATAGACAGCCCGGAAACCATTCCAATCAAAGCTTTTTCCCTCCAGGAATCAGGTATAAAGCTTTCAACAGTCTCTGCAGCCTCTTTACCGTACTCAAATAGAGAGTTTAGACTGGACTGCAGATAATCTTCGTCCTCAGCCTCAATTTCATCAATCATTTTTAACCCTATAGTCATAATAGTAGTGCTTATTTAAATAAGTTTGGGTTGGGCTGTTTGAGGAGGTCAACCCAAGGCATATGTAGGGGCGGCTGAGTATTGCTGATAACACCATTTATGACATTTTCAGCCACCCCCTAAATACCACCTGCCATATCAACTCAAAAGTTGGCAGCCCCCTCCGGAAACAAGTGTCAGATATTTAAGGCAGAAATCTTCTAATAGCTCTCTATGAGCATCGAAATGTGGGGAAGTGTGAAGAGAAGTGTAGGCAAGGCCCTGTCAGGAAACGGAATTCTATTTATATTTGGTCTTACAGCCATACAGGCTATAGGCCTTATCGGAGTTAGCAGTATAATCCTATCCTATCTCCCGGGTTCCACACAAAAACTGACTGTTCTCGGTATAAATGTGCTCTCCCTCAATCTGTTCAGTTCAGCAATTGTAGGTTCCTTGATCTCTCTGGCATCCATAATACTCTACATATTTCTCCTTCTGTCAGCTCTAAGGTCTTTCCTTGGTAAGAAGAAGCTTCTAAGACATCTCTTCCTGCCTTCTCTAAACCTGGTTATAGGAGGTATCATAGCTTCTATCGCTGTAGCTTTCGGATTCGCACTGCTTATATTGCCTGGCATATATCTGGCTTTAGTCCTATATCTCTGGTATCCCTTTGTAGTGGATAGGAATGTGAGTTTCATAGAAGGGTTCAAAAAGAGCTGGGAAGCTACCAAGGGTATAAAGATGAAACTACTTGGAGTTACAGCGCTAGCCTCCTTAGCATCAATAGCTATAAACATTTCTATAACTATAATAAGTACTTTAGTAGGTTTTATAGGCTCCTCCATTATAACCTCCTTGGTTAATGCTTTAGGCCAGAACTTAACAATCCTAGTAGCCTTGGCAGTGCCTATAGAAGTATATAAACAGGTGGAAGGCTCTGCCCGAAGTACAGAAAGAGACGGTGGATCCAAGAGTCCGAAGGAAAAAGAAAGGAGCGTAAGGAAGCCAGAGGGAATGGAGGAATCAATATCTTCGCAAGACCGGAATAAAGGCAGAGAAAAAATACCGACAGGAGCAACTTTCAAAGACCAGAACAGAGGAAAATCCCCCTCACTAAGGCCAAGAAAACCCTCTTCTCAGCAGGAAGAGCTTTCTACGCCTAGACCGCCAGAACCACAGGATAAGGAGGATAAACCACCCAAACCGCCAGCCAAAAGCGATGAACCACCAAGGCCTCCGGCCGGAGATAACGAACCACCAGTCGGAGATAATACTGCTCCAGAGAAATTCGAACCCAATCAAGATAGAAGACCGCCTAATCCTATAGAGAATAGAGACAAACCTCAGAAACCGTCTCAAGAGGCTCTTGAGGAGGGAGGTAAGCCTAGGAAAGAACCTCCGAAAGACATAGATCCTGCTATAAAGAAAAAAATCTATGAGAATCTTGCAAACCAGCACGAGAAGATAATAAATCTTCTAGATGATATAAGGGGATACCTAAGAGATAGCAAAGAAGAGAAGTAAATTAGAACCCGCCACCTACGGATAGATTGACTCCTGCCTCTGTTCCCTTCTTAAAGGAATGATGGTTTCCGCTGCTACTTCTCGCATAAGTGTATCTCCTCCACCATAGACCTTGACACCCACATTTACCTTTCCTGCATCGTATTCCACATCTATCTAAACTCATGAACTCTCTTTACTAGGATTATAACTGCGATTCCTCCGACAGTTAAGTCATCCGATGGCTCTCTTTCATAGCCTAATCCGAATCTGTTTCCCCTCCAGAAAGGACAGCCTCTACAGATACCTATAACATATATATTATATCCTGTATCCCCCCCCTTTCTTAACAACCTTCAGACAGACAACGCTTTTAAAACAGAGACTCACATACGGGGAACATGGCTGATCCTGAACTAGTGAACTACATAAAGCAGCACATGAATCAGTACAGCATCGATCAGCTGAGGAACACACTACTCGATCACGGCTACAGGCGTGAAGAAGTAGAAGAAGCCATAGACGTGGCCCTGTCTAGAGGTGGCGGAGGGCGCAGAGAAGAGAGGAGAAAGAATACTAGAACCCGAGATAAGCGTCCAAAGCGCAAAAAGAAGGAAACACGAGGAGGAAGCTCCACCTCCACAGCTCTGTGGATTTTTTTGGCTCTAGTTGTCCTAGGATCCTTTGCCGTAGGAGGATACATGTTTCTACCAGGCTCTGAAGGCGGTGAAGCAGACGGAGTACTTTCTAAAGAAGGAGCAACCTCTCCCGAAGCACTCATAGCCAACATGTCCTCTGCAGCCAAAAATAAAGACTGGGATAAAACATTAACTTATATACATCCAGATGAGAGGGCTTTCTTTGTAGGAATAACCTATGCGCAGGCAGCAGTAGTAGTGAACCTAATGGCGACATTGGGCCAGAAAACCGGGCCACGACAGAAATTCCAGAGGATCAAGGAAAAATACGGTCTTGAGGGATCAGGAGATGGAGAGAAGTACGCTAAAAGGATTAAAAAACTCTCAGAAGCTGAGAATGCTACACGGCAGATTAGAGAGATTAAAACTCAGCTCTCCGAATCCCTCAAAGGTAAAGATCTGAACAGTCTCCTGACAGATGTTATGGGTCTCTTGAATAATATCTCAACAAAAGGACAAAGAGAAACAGAGATGGAGCTTGATTCCGGCCTTAAAGGAGGAGAAATTGAAAGCATAGATAAACAAAACGGAAAGGCTGTAGTAACTATGAAAGAAGGTAAACCAGGTGTATTACTAGAAAGAAACGGCCGATGGTACTGGAGCCCTGTAGAGAGCAAAGCATACAATCAAGATCAGGCAGCTAGCAGTGATTCTTCTATAAAGGAATCATCTACAGATAAGGCTAAACCACTAGGAACAACCCAGAAATATACCTTTGGAGGAAATAGCCTGGATGTAGCTGTCGATGACTATAAGATAACACAGAAATACCAGTATTCCCTGTTCGGCGATATGAGAACTGAAGAGGCTGGAAGTGGAGATAAATTTCTCCTCCTGCATATGGAGATAAGCAATACCGGAGACCAGAAGCAGACCGGCGATGACCTCATGATAAATCATAGAGGGATAAACCCTGATGAAGATCCTCTTGCAGGAGCACCGGAAACCTCCACCTACGACTCCATCCTATTAAAGGGAGAGAACCATACATTGATTGATTCAAACGGAGAGTTTGAAGCTGGAGAAACGAAACAGGGATGGGTCATATACTCTGTGCCAGAAAATGTATCTCCGGACGACACAACAGCGAAGTTCGGGAACTTTGGTGACTCCCCCCGCTGGGATATAGGATAGACCTCCTAATTCTACCCGCCGGAACCAATTTTTTTAGAACAGAATCCAACCCATACTGGAACAAGGATTGCCTCCGCATGCCAAGAAATTGAACACCTATTTAAAAGTTTCCTTTAAACAAGGGGTTGAAGCGCCAACGGGCATGGATATGAGGTTCACCTGCCTTCTGAGGCGCGCAAGCCTCGGTCTTCAACGAGGCCTCTGTAACAGATACAAACCCCACAGGTCCTGAAGCGCTATAGGTCGCTGGTATGGGCTTCAAGGCTAACGTATGTTAGATCCATGGCAGATATCAACCATCCAAGAAGAGGAACCCTGCAGTACAAACCGCACAAGAGAGCGGATAGGCTTCACCCTAGCTTCAGGAAGGTGGAGACCGGGCAGGACGGTATTCAAGGATTTGCGGGTTACAAGGCAGGTATGACAAGAGTTTTAAGGATTGAAGATAGAAATAATTCAGAGCAGAAGGGTCAGGAAGTTGCGGATCCTGTCACAGTTCTAGAATGTCCTCCAGTACACGCCTACGGAATCAGGCTGTACAGGGATACTCCCCGAGGTATCGAGGTGATGGAGGACGTTCTCATGTCCCGGGATCAGGCACATGAACAGCTGGAGAAGACTGTCAAGCTTCCGGATATTGCTAATGAGCCTGAAGATGTGGAAGATAACCTGGACAGGACAGCGGAGGTCAGTATCTTGGTACATACACAGCCCTACAGGGCAGGACTCAGCAGGAAGAAGCCAGAGGTCTTCGAGATCCCTATCGAGGGAAGTGTCGAGGATCAGTGGGAAGAGGCTAAGGAGAAGTTCGGGGAGGAGATAAAGATAAGCGAACTGTTCGAGGATGGACAGTATCTTGATGTTATCGGTATAACAAAGGGACAGGGCATTGAAGGACCTGTCAAGAGGCACGGAGTAAAGCCTCTTCCAAGGAAGACACAGAAGATATCAAGGAAGGCAGGGAATCTTGGGCCTTGGCATCCGGATCATACTTCATGGAAGGTTCCGCAGGCAGGTCAGAAAGGAAATGCTAGGAGGACGGAATACAACAAAAGGCTTCTTAAGATCGGGGAGAATCCTGAAGAGGTGAATCCGGAAGGAGGTTTCAAGAAATACGGGGAGGTCAAGAACGAATATGCTATAATTAAGGGTTCTGTACCGGGCCCTTCAGAAAGGTTAATAATGTTCAGGCCTGCCGTACGTAAGGACAGCTATCCAAGAGATCCAGATATAAGACACATCCAGAGGTGATACCAGAATGGCAGACACAGTAGACATCGACGGCAACCAGGAGGGAAGCAGGGAGCTGCCGGATCAGTTCCTAGAAGCAGTAAGACCTGACCTGGTCAAGAAAGCTGTACACGCCATGCAGGCCAACGGAAGGCAGGCGTACGGTTCAGACAAGGAAGCAGGCCTCAAGCATGTTACATATTGGAAGCAGAGGAACAGAGCATACAGAGGTATAAGAGGAAAAGGATATCCCTCCTCAAGAACTCCAAGAAAGATCACGTTCAGGAGAGGTATGCAGATGAGCGGTCCAGGAGGAGAGGCACCACAGACAGTTGGTGGAAGGAAGGCACATCCTCCAAAGCCTGGGAAGGACTTCGACAAGGATATCAATAAGAAGGAAAGGAGAAAGGCTATCAGGTCTGCTATATCAGCTACTGCAGACAAAAACCAGGTTCTGGAAAGAGGTCACAGGGCAGAGGATCTCGAGCTTCCTCTGGTAGTAGAGGACGAGCTGGAGGAAGTGGAGAAGACAGGAGAAATTAAAGAGATACTTGAGAACCTCGGGCTGGAGGAAGAGCTGGAAAGATGTGAAGAGAAGAAGGTAAGAGCCGGCAGAGGAACCATCCGGGGAAGGAAATACAAGAGAAAGGTAGGCCCTCTGATAGTTGTGGGGGAGGACAACGGAATAAAGCAGGCCGCAAAGAACATTCCAGGAGTTGATGTAGTAGAGACAGACCAGCTGAACGCAGAGCTGCTTGCACCAGGGACACAGCCTGGAAGGCTTACAGTATGGACGACAAACGCACTGGATAAACTTGGAAACCAGGAAATCTACATGTAGA
>CAZWHR010000007.1:0-23038 GCA_964633675.1 uncultured archaeon
ATCTGTCCGACAAGTGCAAGCGCAGACCTCGCCTGAGCGACATAATCTTTGTTCACACGGATTCCTCCGACCTGTTTATCCCTGTCAAACAGCTCCTTCATGATCCAGGGGTTGGCCTTCGACACCTCAAGTTCCCCCATGAATTCAAGCATCGAATCCCATATTGCATCCACCAGATCTCCAAGCTTGATCTTCTCTTTGCTCTCGACCTTGAATATTATATAGCGCGTTTTCTCCTTCATAGACGGCGGCAGAGACTTAAGACTCATTCTCATTCACCTCCTTCTCTATTCCAGGCCTTACAAAACCCTCCTCCTGGCGCTCCTCGAACCTCTCGAGTATATACGAGGGATTCTGGTCGACTGTCTCAAGCGCCCCTCCCTTCTCCATACCAAGCCCCTGGAGAACTGCCGACATATCTCTGGGGTTCCTGAGCTGTCCCGGTTCTCTGGCGCCTGAATTTGTTACTACAGGAGTCCCGAACTTTTCGTTAAACCTCACGTATTTCTGTAACTTCCTTAACTGGTATGTCCGGTGCTTTCCTTGATTCTCCAAAAGAAGCCTGAAGTTGTTCTCCAGCGCCACGCGGTTCTCCGCAGCCTTCTTTGCTATCACATGGTCTATCCCGCAGTCCTTCCGTCCTTTTCCGGGATGTGCTATGAGGTCAACCCTTGGATCTCCTGCAGCAGCCCTATTTATTTCTGGATCTCCGCCAGCTACCGAAACTACCGGAACCTCCCCCCTGACAGCTGAGAGCGCATCCTTCATCTTTTTAATATCATCAACCTCTATTTTCATGCCCGGGAAGATTTCTAGATCACTTTCAATATCTGATATAGATTCTTTCAGATCTTCAATACTTTCCCCTCCTCTGTAATTGATAGTGAAAGCCACAATGTCGTTTTCAAGAGCCTCCGCCTTTTCTACGAAAGCCTTAAGTCTCTTAGAATCGGTGCTGCCGGGTTGTATGTTCAGGTCGTGGAGTTTTCTTGACATCTTCCAGGGATGTCTTCGGCTGCGTGATTAAAGTATTTACAGTTCCGGGTGTTCAGCCTAAACTAGAATGGAACGGAGGATAATCCACCTGGACATGGACGCCTTCTATGCCTCTGTCGAGGCAGAGAGAAGAGATATGGAGGGAGAGCCTCTCGTGGTGTGCGTCTATTCCGGGCGATCGGAGAGCAGTGGCGCGGTGTCGACCTGTAGCTATGAGGCGCGAGAGCTAGGAATAAGTGCAGGGATGCCTATCTCCAGGGCTGAGAAGATTGCAGAGGACAGCCAGGAGGAGGTTAACTTTGTCCCTATGGACAGGGATTTCTACAGGCATATCTCAGACAAGATAAAGGAGGAGATCCTTGAGGAAAGGTTTGAGAGGATAGAACAGGCCTCGATCGACGAGTTCTATATCGATGCATCAGATGAGACTCAAGGCTTCGAGGAGGCTAGAGATATAGCAGAAAGGCTCAAGGGTGATATAGAGGAAGAGTTCAACTATACCTGCTCTGTAGGCATAGGCCCTAATAAACTTGTGGCAAAGATAGCTTCTGGAAGAGAAAAACCTGACGGTATGACCGTGGTGGAGCCCGAAGAGGTTGATAAGTTCATGGAGTCTCTTGAGCTTGAGGAGATACACGGCATCGGTCCAAAGACCGTGCAGAAGCTTGAAAGCCTGGGTATAGACTCGGTGAAAGATCTTAGAGCGGCAGATAGAAGGCTCCTGGTGGAGGAGTTCGGGGAGAAGCAGGGCGCCAAGCTCATAGAGAAGGCGAAAGGAAAGGACGACTCTCCGGTCGAGGAGTCCAGGCAGAAGCAGATATCAAGGCTGACAACCCTGAAGAAGAACTCGGACAGCCCGGAATACATCCAGCCATACCTTGAGGAACTAACGAACCAGCTGTTCGACAAGGTAAAGGAGGAAGACGTCTACTTCAGTTCAGTAGCGCTTCTAGTGATAGACACGGATCTGAAGATGCATACAAGGTCAAAGTCCATAGGCGCAGCAGTTAGAGATAAGGAAGTAATCTTGGATGAGGTGCAGAAGCTACTCAAGGAGTTCCTTTTGGATTTCAATAGAGAAATTAGGCGAATAGGTGTCAGAGTTAAAGATTTGGAATATGAGAAAGGGCAGAAGAGATTAAAGGAGTTCTAAAATCTATATGGATTTGCGATGGCCTATGAAGGAGTCATCATATTTGTCTATGCCGTCTCCAGGTATTTCTGCACTTTTAAACTTATCAGGGACATCAATGGAATATTCGTCCGGCTCCTTCAACATCTCTCGAGCCTCTTCTGCTGCATCCATAACTTCTTTTAGATCTCCAGACCCTGATTCTAAATCAAGCTCTAGTTCAATGTAGTTCTCGTGTATTGTGATATCGGCCGGGTAAGACCCTATTTCCCCAGTGAAATCATATTTTGCATCCGAATCCTCGGCGGGACGGAATCCTTCCAGCTTCTCCACATCCCCTGCCATCTCATTAGGTGTGCGGCTCTCCTCATCTTCATATCTTATCCGGATACTATCTTCGGACACTTCCCGATCAACTTCGTAGCTCATGATTGCACCCGTTTAATATTTTCGTGTTTTGATTTAAGCTCGTAAACTAAAATGCGGAGAAGTCTTTTAAATAAGTTTCCCTTAGTACTGTACAACTTCATCTTCATCAAGACAGGAATAAGGATAATCTGTCTCTACAAAATCCTCAAGACCGAGTCTTTCTATCTCCTTGTCCTTTAATTCCCTCTTCTCATGCTCTTCCCCGTTATATCTTATCTTAACGACTTTTTCCGGAGGTCTGGGCCTGCTTAGAGTTACCTGGTGATCAGGATCTTCCATTATCTTCATTGAGTCTTTTACTAGGATCGATTCATGTTGAAGGTAGTCCTCATCATTCCATTCCTTCTGCGTGAGGACAAGGTTTATCGGCCTTCCATATACCTTGAATAGCTGCTCGTTCTTCTCCTTGGCCTCCTCAAGATCCATCTCAATACCTTGATAGTCCTCTGCCAACAGGAGCTCGCCTTGATTTGCATAGTTAGTGTCAAGAGCAAATATAGAGGGCTTGCCAAAGCTCGTCCTCTCCTTGAGCAACTTCTTCTTCACGTCCTCCACATCCCAGCTCTCTACGATATCTACGGAAGGTATTTCTGGATTCTTATGCCCATATTCCTCTGTGACTGCATATTTATACCGGTCGACAAATTCCTGGGTTGCAAACTCGTTTATGAAACCTATATCGCTGTAGGACTGCATTATCTCCCGCATCTTCTTCCAGCCGGCGGCATAATCAACGTCTTCCATGGCCTCCTTGATGCTGGAGTATCTTGCCTCTTCGGGCACCTCAAACCTGTCCAGTTCCTCCACCTCGCTGTCTTTTATCTCCTTCAGGAATCCTAGGTTCTGTAATTTGACGAGGGAATAGTGCCTCTCCGCATGGCCTTCAAATGTCAGAGCCTTCCAGGGTTTTTCTGAGAGGGATTCATCCCTTTCACGCATTTCCTCCACCATTTCATGATCTATCTTTTCACTTTCTTTCTCAAGAAGCTCATCATATGTATGCTGACTGACTGATTCTACCAGAGAATCTGGAGATAGTTCTTCTAGCACTTCATCGAAGTCTACAAGGTCTTTGTAGTTATCCGGAGTTATCTTGGTCTTCTCACCGTCCTTTTCTACCTCGGTCTGTAGAAGTTTCTTGAAGACCTCGTCCCTGTTTGTCTTGTTCTCGATGTAATTCCAGAGATCCAGACCCACCCTGTATGGGTTGTACATCCTCCTGCGCATCGATAGAACTCCGGACTTGTGCTTGCTATAGGCGTCTACCTCCTCTACGTCCAGCATCATCTCTTCTACCATCATCTTGTCCTGCCAGTAGGCGGCCCACCCTTCATTCATAGTCTTGGTCAACTTCTGTGGAGCCAAGTAGTACGCCTCTTGGCGCATCATCTGGATGAGTTCCTTAAATTCGTCCTCCATCTCTACTGCACGGCCCTTCTCCTCATCGTATCGCATACCGTGATCCTTTATAACCTTCATTAAATCCTGTTCGGGCTCAAAATCGTCTTTTGCCTCTTTTTTATCTCTATCTTCCAGTAAATCGTCAAGACTGCTCTCTATATCGTCTATTATATCCTCAGAGAAGCCCTTCTCCTCCAGAGTCTTTATCGGGTCCGGATTCTCACATCCCTCTTTTTCATCCCGTTCCTTATCAACTCTTTTGAGAGAGAAAACAGGGTTTATATTGTCCTCCAGGCTGTACATGATGTCTGCTATCTCTGCAAGGAGCTTGTTGTCAATTTCCTCGTTTTTCTCCCATTCAATATACTGGTCGCGATGCCTGGACATCATCTTTGCTGCATTCCTGCTTTCACTGGAGTCGAACCAGTTGTTGTTTTCGAAAAAGTCCGAATGACCTTCAACGTGTGTTATAACTGTCTTCTGGTCGACCCGGGAGTTTGCTTCCTGAACGAAAGCGCTAGCAGGGTCATCGTTGATAACCATCTCGTATATGTGTCCTGCGTTTCCCTTCTGCTGTAACCATCGAATAGCCCAGCGCCAGTGAGGGTATCTCTCCTGGAAACCTCCGTAAGCCGCTATTTCGTCCATTTCATCGCTATCGACGACCCAGTAATCGGTATCCCTAGGTTCCATCCCTAATTTACGGGATAGGGGTTTTGCATCGTTTGTAAACTCCTTTAAATCCTCTGCTATCCTCTTCTTTTTCTTATCGGATGGTCGATCCACTATTGATCACCTCTCTCATCTAGATACACTTCAATAACTCGGGGTATATCATCCTTGCTAGAGACGGTGTCCAGGACATATCCCTCTTCTCTTTCCAGCTCTCCTTTTAGGGTCTTCAACAGAGATGATTCGGCATCACCTCCTCTACCAGGTCTCACATCAAAGTAACCATGCCTGTTGGCCTCAATCTCTCTGATAAGTTCAGCAACATATTCGTTATCTCCCAGGTTTTCTCCATCTCCGGCTCCGAGCACGTATCTGTTCCAGTTCTCTGCGGGATACCCCTCCTTGGGATGTTTGCTCTCCAGGATGCGCTCAGTTCCATCTCTGTTAAGTTTCCCATATTTATCATAGAACTCTTCGAACTCTCCTTCTGCAATCGCCTGTGCAAGTTCATAACCTGCCTCTACACTGGTGCCTCCGCCGCTCTCTCTTCCGAAGAAGTCAGAGTTCTTTACCTCCCATGAGTTACTGTCGTGAAATATGGATACTATTATGCCGTTGTCGTATTTGGCCTTTAGATATCTGTTTATCGGCCAGAATATACGTTCTATTAGATCCCTCTTTTCCTCACTTATGGAGGCGGAAACATCTCTGATATTGAACAGGACCAGGTTATTGTCCTCCTCTGGCTCCCTGTCGAACTCCCGGTACTTCTCGTCCTCCTTCTTCCATAGTGGGCTTAGCTCTCCGGATCTAATTTTCTTCGCAGGAGCCTTCCTCTCTGCCTCTTCCAGGAATTCCTCTATGTCACTGTATTTGGAGTGCTCTCCTTCTTCCTTTAACTCCTGATAGGTCTTCTCGAACCAGTTTAGACCGATATTTCTTATACCGGGATTTAGGTCGTGGTCTGCACCAGGGATATCATCAAGATCATGCTTGTCTGAGTTGCGGAGCCACCAGTAGGCGTCCTCCGGTTCTACCCCCTCCACTTTCAGAAGATCTTTCGCAAATTCATCCTCCTGGTCGTAAGCAATAGCTCTTTTAAGACCTCTTTTCATAAATTTCTCATCGTATCGAAGCTTTTTCGGCCCGGAACGCCTCATCCCTGTTGGATCCGTCTCCTCCATCTCTGTGGCGTTCTCCTTATCTGTAGGTTCAAGTATGAATTCAAATTCCTCTTCCATAAAATCTATAAATTCTTCGTCGTCTATAGGGATGTACTGATGTTCTCCTTCCCCCTCTCCCGCATCCGATTCATCTTCATCTCCTTCACCCCCGCCTCCTCCCGGCTTAGGTATGGGAGTGCCTATCCTAGGACGGCCGTCCTCCGTTTCCCCAGGTATGCGAGGTCTTCGTTGCTGTGCCGAAAGATGCATACCGCCCTGTTGCATCTGACGCCTGATAATTTCTCTCCAGGGGTTCCCTCTGATAATCTTGCCTCCTGATTCACCGTAATCGTACTGGGGAGGATCAATGTTCGGGATCTGCCTGCCCTTCCCTAGCTCGCCGTGCTTTAGATATTCCCTGAAGGATCTTGACTCCTCCTCTATAAGTTCCTTGAGACGTTGAAGATCATCTTGTATACCCATAATAATCACCTGATCTAGTAAAGGGAGTTCGAACCTTTTTTCCTGTTGTTTGAACCATTTTAACCGAGTTCACCTCGTTCAAAAGCCTCCTCTATAGTCGTCCTCGCGGTCAGGAATGCCGACTCTCTTGTATATCCCTGTTTGTCAACCATTCTCTCCAGCGTCTTTGTCTTGAGATCGGTCAGGTAAGTGTCCTTCTTACCCACCTTCTCTCGGTCGAAGTAGAAGTTCGAACTCTTCCAGTCGGAAGCTTCATCCATTTCCACATCTTCGAACTCATCGAAGTTGGTTATAAGATCCCAGTCAAGACGCTTAAGATTCTTGAGAGCTCTAATATCTTTCCATGTTGCTTTATCGTCCTTCTGGTGAGATTGAAAGCTGTACTCGTCCTTTATCTGTTTTTTCCGGAATTTCTCTATCCCTTCTGCCGGCGAGTTGTCAGCGTAATATCCTTCGTTGTTAAAACCCAGGAACTTGGTCTCGAAATCCTTCATGAACAGGTCGGGATTGGCCTCATCTGTAGCGATATCAACCCCGTAACAATCTAGAACCGCATTTACATAGCGCTCTATCCTGTCATCGGAGGGCATCTTATCCCCTATCATCGCTTCTAGGACGTCTTTTTTCATCTCTTTATAGAGGTGGTTCTTTACTGGCTCCAAAATTCCTTCTCTTGAGTAATCCTTTTCTTCACCCTCGTCAAACATAGAATGGCTTGTAAGATTGTTAATAGAGGCCTCCAGGATTTCGTAGGGCATAACCACGCTAGAAAGATCGAGTTCATGGCCTTCCGGCGACCGCCTATTTCGATCCTCTGTAGAGAGGCTGGCCACTACATCGGCGAGATAGGTTACAGGAACGCCTTTTATACCTTCCTCTATCTCTTCATCTTCAGGGAAATCGAAATCATCATATCGGAGTTCGGTATTACCTCTTATAATCCTGCCGCGTTCGTAGAGCTTTGCCTTCTCTAACAGGCTTAACTCTTTACCACCGTGCTCACCTTCCGGCATGCTGGACTTCTTTTTCTCCCACTTTCTCGAGGATCCGGGGAGTATTTTAGGGTTCAGACGCGTCATAACAGCATAGAGGCCTGCTGCCTCCATCGTATGAGGGGCATACTCAATACCATCGTCGAAAACTGCTTCTCTCACCTTCTGCTGGCGTTCCGATATAATCTCTTCCCTCAACTCTTCGATCTTCTCAGGTGATTGACTCTCCTTCTCTAGGAGAGAATCCGCAGAATCAGTGATGAGGTCTACTCCTTCATTGCCAACCACCTCCCTTTTGAGGAGCTGTACAGCCATGCCATATTCGGTTATGTAGTTCATATGGTATTCATCGAAACGTCTCTCTAGCGACTGATTGGGGTCCGACTCACGATATTGTTCGTCCTCCATCTGCAGGTGTTCAGCCAGATCGTTGTTTGATATAACGAATATATGGCTGTCGACATCCATCCTGGGCCCTCCCTCAGGTATCTTTATTGAGTTCTCCTCTGGAACGCTGTGAAGCTTCTTTACAAGCTCCCTGTGTTCGAAAGCGTCCTCTATGAACGTCACTCCCCCGTTCCCTCGTGACAGAATCCCATCATAGCTGAAGGCGAGAGGATTCTTCTTTCCCTCCGAGCCGTACTTTTCGAGAAGATGAGGGTTCCAGTAACCTGCGAGAACTTTTTTAACCTGCCTTGGATTACTATCCTCTGCGTTTAAGATACTTATGCCCTTACCTTCGTCCATTATGTAGTTCTTTACCTGTACTGCAGATTTATCTGTCAGTTTCTGTAGCTTTTCAGCCCTTGATTTCTTTCCTTCATCCTCAATCATGCTGCTCTGTATTTTTCCTCTTAGAATATCTAGAAATGCCTCTGAAAAGGGCCCCAGATCACGTCTAGGCTTTATCGGATAGTCCCTCTCCCTGTTCATCTCTTCGTATACCTCCTCCCGAACGTCCTCGTCAAGCAATGCTAGGGGATTGGCCTGTAGAGGATCCTCTATCCACTTGTCCTTGACATCTTGCCTCTCTTCTTCTTCCTCTTCTTGGTTTGTGGGGAATCCTATGTTTACGGTAGAAGAACCATTTAGTGATTCCGTATTTAATTCTACAGTATATCTCCGCCCCTCCTCTTTCTTCGAATAGGCCTTTAGACCTTTACTTATACAGCGCCTCCACTCGGATTTTCCAGTTCCTGTAGCTCCTCTTATCCAGCTTATCGTGTTGCTGTTACCTCGATCCTCGACCTTTCTCCTCAAGTTTTCTACAAACTGGTTCAGAGTATCTGTGTTACTTACTACGGCATTTTCTCCATCGTTCCAAGGATCATCGAAAAACCGCCATCGTTCCTCCCATTGACCCTTCTCCATAACCTCTCTCTTGCCCTGTGACTCTATTGCCTGCAGGAGATACTGGTCCGATGGCACAAAGTTGGCCTGTCGAGGGTTCTCAAGGGCATAGTCCACCGCAGCCTCAAGACTCATCGGCTCCTCGTATACTTCTGCGATGGCCTCAACTGTCTTTTCAATTGCTTCCTCTCCACTTTCCAAAGGTCTAACCTCCATTAGAATATGAAGTAAAGGCTAGGAGGATAGCTCCTCCCCTAGATCCTCCTCGGCTATTATGCCGGCTGCCTGTTCCAGGGCGTCTATAGCCCCTTCACGCGAATATCCCTTTGTCTTCAGGGTTTCTATCCAGTCCTGGTCGATGGAGTCCTCTGTGTCGTCTTCGGTAGCACTGACCAGTGCCGAGAGGTTGATGTTCTTCTTCTTGTCCTCCCAGAGCTTTTTCTCCACGGCCTTCATGAGTCTCTGGTTTTCCTCGATGTCAGGGTTTTCTCCATGTTCAACGGCATATGAGGCTGTGAAATCAGCTATGGTTCTCCTGAAGGTATCTGGATCTCCCTTTATATTGGCATGTTGCTCTATTTCCTTCATGAACTCTTTATCAGGTTCTATCGGTTCCCCGGTTACTTCGTCCTCGACCGTCTCGTCTCTGTTGTAGGCCAAGGCATGATCCAGATACTTCCCACCGACCTTCTCGAGCTCTTCCTTGTCGAAGGCAAGCGCATGCCTTACATCCGGTATCAGCCGCTCCTTCTTGTACTCTTCTTCCACTCCCTCCAGGTAGAGGTCGTATTTCTCAAGCTCTTCCTCCCGGATGCTTCCGTGATCCCTCATATTGTTCTCTATCTCCTTGAGTACTGTGAGGGCGTTGACTGAGGAACCACCCTCTACTGCTACCTTCTCTATCGCAGCATCTATCCGGTTTGTGAAGAAGCGAGGGGATACACCTTCCATACCCTCCAGGTCATGATCAGCCTTCTTGTTCGCTTCCTTACGGAGTTCCTCGTAATCAACACTGGCTTCTGTCTCTTCTCCGTTGTATATCTTGGCTTTTTCGATCGGATGTATATTCTCGTCCTCCTCAAGTCTGGTCAGTACCGCCATCAGCCCTACCATGTCCAATGTGTGGGGCTCGATGTGGAAGGACTCCGTGTCGGCGTGTTCGATCTTGTTCCTGTATATCTCTGCTTCGGCCTCGTACTCCATGTTGTATTGGAACTTTATTAGTTCCGTTCTGTCCTGGAACGCTTCCATAGTCTCATTGTTCTTCTGTTTTATGTATTCCGGCATGTTAGTCCTGCCAAATATCACCTGGTCTATACTGGTTCTCTGCTTCTCCGTGGGCTTTATGGTTCTCTCCTCTGCAGCGTGGAGGAAGTCGTAGAGGAATTCTTCCTGAGCCTTAAGGAGTTCCTCTCCGCTGAAGATTCCTCGGTTTGCAACGCAGAAAGCTCCGTACATGTCAAGTGACCGAGGGTCAGAGTCACCGTATATAGGTATCTTGCTGAAGTTCTTGTCACCGGTCAGTTCTGTCTCATCCTGGTTTTTCTTGTCCTTGGGTTCAAAGAGGCCTATACCCTGCATCTTGGACTCGTCGATCTCGTACCTGACTACCTCAACGTGGTTCTCAAGTACTTTGCCGAGGTTCTGGTCGTAGGCTTCTAGCAGTTCGTCCATCAGGAATTCTGAGACCGGATCCCGTGTCTGTCGATTGTCCAAAGTGTATTCATACTCCGGATCTTGCTCCTGGAGAGTATTGTTTGCCCTATCCGTAATGGGCTGGCGGAGCTCTTCCGGTAGAAGAGTGATAGGGTTCTTTGCCATGGGTGAGAATATCTCATCGTCTGCGGGATCCTGATCGTCTAGGGCTTCATAAAGGTCTACTAGTTTGTAGGTGTACATCTCTCCCTCATGTTCCTCTGCATGTTCCCCTCCTTTGCCCTGTGTATAGTGTTCTAGCCCTCTTCTTATTAGGAAGTCTGTAAGTGACTTTCCTGTACCCACTCCCCCTGCGGAGACGAATATTCTTTTTCCTGTATCAAGGCCACGTGCTCCGCTCTTGACCTTGGAGACAAGTTCTCCGGTCGCCCTCCGGATCTCTCTACCCACTAACTTGTATTCGCCGTTATGGACAGGATCCTCTGTAAAGAGCTTGTATTCGTTGAACTCCGAATCATCCCTCTTTTCTACTCCAAATGACTCGATCGCATCTGCCAGGTACTGGAAGGAGTTACGCAGGACTTTTGGATTCTCATTTTGTGCGTATTCTAGATATTCAAAGAAGCCCATCTCCTCTGATCCTTCGGGCACTAATTTCTCATAAGCTTCGTTTAGCTTGGTTGGATTTGCATACGCTGTCGATGATTCGTTATCTGACATTATTTAACCCCTCTATTAAGTGGCAAGATACATCTTCTGTTTAACATTTAAATAACCTTTGCTCGATTGTTGTTTACAATCGTTAAGAAAAGGCCAAATCGCTGTACGACAATTGAGACACACCACAATAGTTTTAACATGTGTTTAAATTATTTTGTTATCTTCTAGTCACAACTTAATTCTTTGAGTTCATTCAAGACCCTCCTTTGATCCTTGTAGAGATCTCGAAGGAAAGGGAAGACTACGGAAGCTTACGTGAGGCAGAAGGCGCAGGTCGGCATGGGGATTAACAGATGTAGGTTTTCCGGCCCTCTCACTCCCCGCTCTTTTTATATCTGGAAGTCTAAAAGTAGGATAAGCAGGAGCTATGCGGAGAGGCACAATAATGCTAGGACTACTCAAGGATTTAATGGACAAGTTGTTCGGTCTGAGGAAGGAGATCTCTCTAGGGATCTACGGCCCTCCAAACGCAGGAAAATCAACTCTAGCCAACCAGATATCCTTGGATCTACTAGGGGAGGAACTTGGAGGTGTGTCTGAAGTACCTCACGAGACCAGAGAGGTCAAGAAGAAGGAGAGGGCGGTACTAGAGGCGGACGGCAAGACCATAAACATGAACCTGCTTGACATGCCCGGGATTTCCACAAAGGTTGACTTCAAAGAGTTCAAGAAATACGGTCTCGAGGAGGACGAGGCCAAGTCAAGGGCTAAGGAGGCAACGAAGGGCGTTGTAGAGGCAATAAAATGGCTTGACGATGTGGACGCCTGTCTTGTCGTATTTGACTCTACAGAAGATCCTTATACACAGGTGAATGTCACAGTAATCGGGAACTTGGAAGCAAAGGATATACCCATACTTATAGTAGCAAACAAGATAGACCTGCCCGATGCAGATCCAGATGCTGTAAGAGATGCTTTCCCACAGCACCCTGTAGTTGAGATTTCTGCAAAGGAAGCAAAAAACATAGACAAACTCTACTCCGAAATACTCCACCACCTGAGCTAGAGAAGATACTATGGAAGGAACACCTATAGAGTTCATAAGCAAGAGAAGAATGGACGATCAAGGATTTGATGAGAGGCTGGAGATGATGATAGAGGAAGTCCAGAACGGCAAGATACTGATACTTGAGAACCCTCTCTCCCCTGATGAGAAGAAGCAGCTGATAAAGACAGCTATGGAAAGGATAGACGACGACTTCCCCGGCATAGAGTTTTCATCTCTTGAGACAGAAGACCTGATAGACCGAATAGTGAACAACCTTTACCAATTCCTGGGGCAGGAGAGGAGAAAAGGACTGACCATAGTAGGAAACTCAGAAGTAATGGAGAAGGTCCAGGAGGAAGAGGACTCTGTATCCCTTGTAGCAAAAGCCGAGGAAGAGGTATAGAACCCGGTGTTATCTAGATGCCACACAGATGCATGAACTGCGGTAGAGAGTATTCTGAAGATTCTGAAGAGCTTATAGAAGGATGTGAATGTGGTTCAAGCCTCTTCCTGTTCCAGAAAGAAGGTGAAGACCCACATGAGATAGATGACTTGCAGGAGGAAAGAGACGAGGTCCTTGATGAGATAGACAGCTTCCTCAACGATATAGACGAGGACGAAGAGGTCTCGGGAACTTCGAAGAAGAGCAGGATAAGCTTTGACTTGGAATCCATAAGAGTGATAGAAGATGGAGTGTACGAGATAAATGTCAAGAAGCTTCTGAAGCGTGTCCCTCTCGTGGTAGAAATAATGGACAGCGGCTACTACCTTCACCTGCCCTCAGTGTTCAAAAAGGGAGAGGAAAAGAACCTGAGCTTCAGAGATATGGAGAAATCTGAGGAACTTAAAAAGTCGTGATCTCTCCGTCTATAACCTTCTCCATGACCTCCTGAATGTTCTCAATCCAGTAATCTACAGTGTTCTGTATCTCTTTTTTAAGATCAGAGGAGAGCTTTTTATCGGTAGATATATCTACACTAGCTATCTGCGGCTGATCCACAGGCTCCCCTATCTGCGACAGGATCTTCACGTCCGCGGAATCAACTTCCGGGTGTTCCGCAACCAGCTGATCTGCAATATAGTGGCTCAAGATGTTGTATATCTTTCCTATATGCGATACAGGGTTCTTTCCGCTGCTGGCCTCCAGAGACATCGATCTCTTGGGAGTTATAAGCCCTGAGACGCGGTTTCCCCTACCTGTGGATCCATCATCCCCCATCTCTGCGGAGGTTCCTGTAACCGTCATGTAGACCGAGCCATTCTCGTAGTCGTCTGCGGTGTTTATATGGAGCTCCAGATCCCTGTCGGTGTAGTTCTCCGCCTCAGAGAGTATATATTCCTTCAGATCCCTCTTCATAGATATATAGCTGTCAAGATCTTCCACAAGACGGTCCAAAAATGCTGCCGCAACTGTAAGCTTTATCTTATCCTCGTTCCTGTAGGCCATTACCTTGACGTCCTCTCCTATCACAGGCATCTCTCTGTGGAACTTGTCGCTGTTCAGATATCTCTCCAGCCTTAGAACTATCTTCTCAGTCTCTGAAAGAGGCGCATGACCGATTCCGAAACTTGTGTCGTTTGAGAGAGGAACCTTACCTTCTCTTGCATATATATCCGTAAGATCTGGAGAGCCTTCACCTATCCTTGAGTCGACTATGGCATGCTCCTCCACATTCAGATTCTTGACAGTCTCATTCAGATATCTTTTTGCTGCCTTTATAGCGGTGCCATGCACATTAACAGCCTTAGAATCATATTCTTGGGTTGCGCGCCCTCCCAAAAGTATGTATATGGGTTCAACTATCTCTCCACCTCCGAAGGCTGGTCTGCTAGTCCCTCCTATAATCTGCACCTCGTCAGTATTGTGATGTGCTATGGTTCCGAACTTCTCGCGGTACTTCTTACAGAGAGCTCTTGAGACCGCCTCCGATATACCATCAGCAATAGAATCAGGGTGTCCTATTCCCTTCCGCTCCACAAGCTCTATCTGCTGATCCTCTATATGTTTAAAAGGCGTCTCTGAAACCTCTATATTCCGCTTCTTATCACTAGCCATGGTTGAGTTCCTTCACCTCATTTATTTAAAAATATGTCGGGCTTCTGAGATTATTTTATTCATCTTTCCATCTAAACTTCCATATGGAAACTTCAGGGTTATTTAAATGGCTGCAGATCTCCAATAGATGTTAGGGGCTTCTCGGAAGGTAAGGCCGCCCTTCGCGGGCGGTCTATTCCCTCTCCTCGATAATCTCTGCAGCTTTTTCTACCAGTTCTTTCTGGTTGTCATGGGTTAGAAGCCCGTTTACATCCCTCAAATTTAGAAAAAAACCCTTAGAATGTTCCCCCACCTCATTTGAATTCACATCTATATAGGCGTCATCAGGAACCCTTGCCATAAACGCATCGTACTCCGCCTCGTGCTTCTCCCCTTCTCTTTGGTATTCCCACTTATGAACAGTATCAAGAGAGACCACTTCCTCAGGTTCTATACCTGTCTCCTCCTCCACCTCTCTCTTTGCTGTGTCTTTGGGAGACTCTCCAGGTTCTACTTTACCCTTAACAAGTTCCCATCCCTCCCAGTTCATCTCTCTCTTAAGAACAGCAAATCTCGGATGCTCTCCGGATTTTTTGTAGACAACAACTACAGCCCCCTCCACTTTTTTCATTGTGCGAAAACCTCCTAGCCGGGTGTAGGCCTCTTCACCAATGTGAGTTCTACATTCATTTTCTGTCCGTTTCTTATTACGGTTAAGGTCACTCTCTCCCCTACTGTGGTTTTATGGAACAGATAGTCGAGGATATCGTTTATCTGCCTTACCTCCCTGCCATTGATACCTACTATGATGTCTCCACCCACCTTTACATCTCGACCTCTAATATTGATCTCTCGGTTACCCTCCTGTATGCCTGCCTTGTCCGCAGGAGACCCCTCAACTACTTCAGATACTAGGAATCCTGAGTTCTCTTCCAGCCCTAAGGCATCTGCTACCGGCGGTGTAACATCGGTTCCGGAGACTCCTATCCAAGGGTGCTTGTACTCTCCGGACTCTATAAGAGTCGGTACAACTTTTTTGACCATACTTACAGGTATAGCAAAGCCCACACCAGAGAAAGTCCTGGTTCTAGTGTCTATAGCAGTATTAACACCTATAAGGTCTCCCTCCGCATTTAAAAGAGGTCCCCCCGAGTTTCCAGGGTTTATAGCTGCATCAGTCTGTATAACATTTTGTATAGAGAAACCACCGGTTGCAGGTAGGAGTCTGTCCTTTTGAGATACTATTCCCGAGGTCATTGACCCTCTTAGGCCGAAAGGATTTCCTATAGCAAGTACAGAGTAACCCACCTTTAGTTTAGAGGATTTACCCAACTCTAGAGGATTTATAGGTCTGTCAGCATCTATCTTCAGAACGGCCAGATCGGTGTACTCGTCCTGACCTACTAGCTCCGCCCTATAGGAGGTGCCGTTCAGGAGCGTTACCTCATAGGCGTCACCCTTGTCTATTACATGGCTGTTAGTGACTATATGGCCTTTGCTGTCGTAGAAAAATCCTGAACCTCTTGCAACTTGGCTTTCACTCTCCTCTGAAGTCTTTAGAGAGGAGATATAGACCACCGAATCACGTTTCTCTCGGAATATCTGGTGGTATGTCTCTCCTATAGACTGGTTGGAGCGCACTACGCGTACAGTTCGCTCCTTCTCCACAGGTTCCTTGACTACCTCTTGGACTCCCTCAACCTGAGAGGTGTTGAAGTATATATAGCCTGCTTGGAAGCCTGCTACAACTGCAACCAGCAACAAAAATATGTTTCTGTATTTTCCCTTCATATTTACACCCGCATCTGTCAGAAGACCTCCGAATCTTTCAAGTTCATTCGATCTTTTCTAGCTCATTCTTGAGCCCCTCAAGCTCAGAATGGAGATCGTTTATAGAGTCATCTACAAGGCTCTCTGTGTCTTTCTTCCCAGATACCTCGCGTACTTGGGACTCTATATTCGTTCCATCCCCCAGATTCGGGAACTCCCTATCTACAGAGGAGAGCCTCTCGTTGAGACGCTTCAGGTTTTCAAGGAAGGCATCTATGCTTTGCTCCTTGACCCTTTCCAGCTGTTGCAGTACGGTTGTAGCCTCCCTCATATTGATTAGAATCTGCCTTATAGCCTCAAAGTCCTGCAGGATCTCCTTGTAGCCGTCAACTCGGACAAACAGGGGGTCATCCTCCTTTGACTTTTCCATCTCTAGAGAAGTTTTTTGTAATTCCCCACTATTAAAGTTATCCCTGTAGACCTTATGATGTTCTCTATCCGGTCGCTCCTCTCTGTCTGAAACAGGGCTGCTCCTTTCTCTCCTAGCTTTCGAACCCGGTCTTCCAACATCCTTAGAAATTTCTTCTTGTTGTATCCTCCCCCTACAAATATAGATCTCTATATCTCCCAAGATTAACCCGCTTGTAGTTTAGAGTTTCAGAGAGCTATGAAATCTCTACCTCTTTCACATCTGAGAACCTTTTCTCGACATAGTCCCAGTTCAAGTGGTTGATAAACCCTTCCACAAATTCCTCTCTGTTAGGTCCATAGTCGTGATAGTAGCTGTGCTCCCAGACATCTAGCGCAAGGATAGGGTGTGCTCCCCAGACAGCACCATCGTTGTGTCGGTCCACAGTTACATTATGGAGTTCATCGGTTCTAGGGATGTAAACTAGTAGCGCCCAGCCAGGGTTTGCTACTGCTGCAGCCTTGAATTCCTTTTTCCAGTTCTCGAAGCTCCCGAAATCTTCTTCGATCTTCTCTCTTAGCTTTCCAGAAGGTTTACCTCCACCTTCCGGAGACATGTTGTTCCAGAATATCTCGTGGAGAACCGTGCCACAGTAGTTATGGGTGAAACTCCTCAGTATAGATCCTGTACTTGAGAAGTCTCCGTTTTTCCTCTGTTCTTCAAGATCCTTCTCCGCTTGGTTCCATCCATCTACATAGCCCTGGTGGTGGGTATCGTGGTGCCATTTAAGTACCTGTTTGGATATAAAAGGTTCTAGAGCATCGTAGCTGTATGGAAGTTCGGGAAGATGTTGTTTTTCTGACATTTCTATTACACCCTAGAAAGAAGCTTTGTTTCCCAGGTTTAAAACATTAAGAGATGTTTTTGGGCCACCACAATAACTAGCCAAGATAGCGGCTATATCTGTTTATCAAACCATTCCAGAGCATTGGCAACTGCCTGCCGATCCGCCTCCTTACTGAGCCTGTGCCCTTCCCCTTCCAATATTTGAAGCCTTTTCTCGCATTCCAGCCCCGAGTAAAACCTCTTAGAGTCTTCCAGATTAATGACCCCGTCCTCGGAACCGTGCATCACCAGAGTAGGGATAGAAAGCTCTTCCATAGCCTCTTCTGCACTGTATCTCTTCACATCCATCAGGAACTCTCGAGTCACACGTTTCCCCTCCACCGGCTCATAGAACCCTTCTTCATTGACAGCAACCTCTAGGTCTCCCATAGCTCTGTAGAAAGTCACAGGAGATCTCAGAGAAAGCGCATCTATCTTTTTGTCTTTAACCGAGCGATGTATGGCTACCAGACCTCCAAAGCTGGATCCATACACCCCTATTCTTTGATTTTTGACCTCGGCCAGCACTCTGCCAAGATCCTTTATCCTTGATGTCAGGTTCGTCTTCTCAAATAAGCCAGAGGACTTCCCGTTCCCCCGAAAATCAAATATTACAGCGTTGAATCCTTCCTCTACAGCTTTCTCAGCTCTCTTTCTGTAGCCAGACTTGTCCGATCCAAGACCGTGACAGAAAACCACAGTTCTTTCAGATCCTTCCGAATAGTAGAACTCTGTAGAGATTCCTCCCCCATTAATGTCCAGAAGTTTTTCCTCGTGCTCCATATACAGAATAGGTTGGCCCGTATCTTAAAAAGATTTCGAAGAGAAAGGAACTGTATGAAGATAGAGAGAATATCAGAGGATGAGTTCTTTCAAGGTTTAAACAAGAGAATTGCAGGTCTAGCAATAAGTATAGAGAATACTGCACAGAAGATAAAGGAAAACCCGGATTCCTCCACATACCACATAGACAACTTCTTCCACCCTCTAAAGGTTATGAGGAATCTCCAGAAGATCAGGGACAAGGCACGCGCCTTCAAGGAGAATGAGGAAGAAGAGGTGGTGTATGTGAAAAAGGTTAGCGATAAAGAGAAGCCAAGGTATTACTATCTTCCAAAGAGCAAGTATGACAAAAGCAAGCTTTCCAGTCTCGTCAAGAATATGGAGGAGAAGGAGGACACAGAACCTAACCTAGGTTATATAAGCTAGTTAGCTCTCTTCAGGCCTATGAGGCTCTATCTCGAACTTCTGACCGTCCTCTGCTGCCACTACGTTCTCGAATACTTCTTTTGCCTCCTCAAGCAGAGGTGAAGTATCGGTATCGAAACGTCTTGAGAAATGGGTGAGGACAAGCCTATCTACTCCTGCCTTCTTTGCAACCTTTGCAGCATCTCTGGCCGAGGTATGACCATACCTTCCTTCGTCCACCAGCTCCTGAGAGAACGTGGAGTCATGTACAAGTAGGTCAGCGCCTTTTGCTGCCTCTACAACCTTCTCCGAGTATTCGGTGTCTCCAGTATATACTATCCTCCTCCCTGACACCTCCTTGACAACGTCTTCCGGCTGTATGATTTTCCCATCTATCTCTATAGACTCTCCGTTCTTCAGTTTCCCTATCTTGGGGGAGGGCTTAAGGCCTAGTTCTTCCATCTTTTCCCTTGAAGCCTTGATTTTTGAGTCCTCACGGAATATAAAACCCAGCGATGGAACCCTATGTTTGGTTTCAAAGGCCTCAACGGCATAATCCTCTCCCTCCACGGTATCCCCCGGCTTCAGGTCGTCCACATATATGTCATACCTTCTGTCAAAATATCCCAGCTCCAGCAATCCTTTTGTAAACTCCTCCGTCCCTTCAGGACCGTAAATATACAGCGGTCTATCGCGCCCCTCCATCCCCAAGGTTTGAACCAGGCCTATAAGTCCTGAAAAATGATCTGCATGCCAGTGAGTTATAAATATGCTGTCTATACCCATTATCCCCAGCTTATTCTCCATTAGAGACTTCTGAGTGCCCTCGCCACAGTCGAACAGCATCTTCTCCCCCTGAAAATTGAGGAAGTTAGAGGCAAGGCTCCTTCTAGAAGTAGGTACTGCAGAGCTCGTCCCCAGGATATAGAACTCTATCATCCCAACAGCGGATTTAGAATATAGACTTAAATAACTTTTAAATACAGATTCGGAACTTAATCAAGGATATACACATACCGGGAAAGGCTTCTGTGGACATATATCTCAAACTCAGAGGTTAAGCCCTTTAGCTCCTCCTCATCAGACATAAACACAAGGTTTCCTCCGGAGAGTTGTTCGGAAGCCTGTATAAGCGCTTCCAGAAGCTCCTTCTTCTCACCCGAGGTAAAAGATGCCTTTCCATAGGGCATGTCAGTTACTATGGCGTCAAATCTCTTATCAAATATCTCTGGAGCTTCATCTATACTTCCCTGCCGTATATCGGCATCAACACCATATTCCGAGGTGTTGATCCGGGCGCCTTCCACCATCTCGCTGTCTATATCAAGACCTGAGACCTCCATCCCCGTCAAACCCGCCTCTATCAGTATCCCCCCGGTACCACAGAAAGGATCAAGAACTCTGGCTTCCGAAGTTATTCCTGCAAGGTTTACAATAGCTCTGGCCAGTCTTGGATGGAGCGATACAGGTCTTGAGAATGGTCTAAGGTGGTTTTTCCGAGCCTCAAATTCGCCAGGATCCATGGAAGCCTCCAAGAGAGACAAATATATCTCTCCGCTGTGTATATATGCCTTGAAGACATTCTGAGAGTTATCCAGGTCTACATGCATTCCGGAAGCCTTCTCTATAATCTTTCCTATCTTTGATTCTATAGGAATATGGTTTCTCCCTTCCCCATCCAGATTTACAGCTCTCACAGCAAAGCTACCTTCCATATCTATATCAAAATCGAATCCCTCCTCTAGTTCAAACACTTCCACCAGTCTACAGACCTCTTTAGTAAAGGATAGTCTGGAGAAGTCCAGAGGATTGGATCTGAACCTTACACAGCCCCCCATTTTCTCTACAAATTCTGCTCCAGGATCTTCAGCCTTTACAACCTCCTTCAGCTCTCTCTCAGGAATATCCTGGTGTGCATCGGACAGGCGCGCCATCCACTCCATATGGAGCAATGATGTGAGAAAGCCTTTTCAATCTGAATAGATGAACCCCCTTACAGGTTTAAACAGAGAGGATAATATAGTGATTATGGAGCTAGAGAGAACGCGTCTTCCGGTGCTTCTTGTCTTTATCTTGGCGCATTTCTACGGGATACTTGCATCGCTCAACCTGCAGACAACAAGGCTAGCAGAGGGAACTGCAGTTGTAAACAACCAGGCAGTGTCAGGACTCTATCTAATAGGTCTTATAGTATTTGCAACATTCCTTATGCTCATGCTGTACAAATACAGTTTTGGAGCCCTTATAACCCTCTGGTTCTACTCTGCTCTAGGTATAACCCTGCTGTTGTTCTTCACATCTTTCCTCCCCGCATTAATAGGGCTTGCGATCACAGCAGTCCTACTTGTATACAGAATAAAATCAGATAGCCTCTGGACTAGAAATATAATAGATATATTCTCCTATGCCGGCGCTGGAGCGTTCTTCGGCACTATGATAGGCCCTCTACCTGCATTCATTTTCTTGGCTGCCCTTGCAGCCTATGATGTTCTATCCGTGTTTTATACCGGACATATGATCTCCCTGGCAGAGGAAGGTATGGACTCAGATACCTTTATGGGAGTAATATACCCTAAGGAGGACAAGAAGACTGAGAAAGCGGACATCAAGAGAGAAGCAGAAAAAGATGCAGAAAAGGTAAAACTGGGTGTTCTTGGTGGCGGAGATATTATAGCCCCTATGATCTTCTCAATAAGTCTATTAAACCTTTTCGGGATTCTAAGTTCTCTTTTAACCTCTATAGGGGCGCTTGGAGTCCTATACACCCTCTTTATAGTGATGCATGAGGATAGCTTCTACCCTGCAATACCGTTTGTAGGTGCAGGAGCTATAATAGGGTTCCTACTATCTTTAATTATTATATAAGAAACCTATTTGTATTCAAACCGTATCTCCTCTCCGCATTGCTCGCATTTTATAACCTTTGTTCCTTCATTCAGCCTTATCCTGCAGTTCTCTCCTTTTGCAAGGAAGCTTCCACACTCCGAACAGAACTTTTTGCGGTATCTCCGAGGAAAAGACAGAGTGTACTTCATTGCAATATTTCTTGCGATCTCAACGTATCTCTCAGATCGCTCAGGATGTTCTTCGAACTCCTCTTCCGCCCGGCTGAAAAGTATGTCTATCCTCTCCCGCGCTATACTTTCTTCATCCATAGAAGAAAGTTTTACCAGCTAGCTTTTTTAAATCATGAAGCGTTCCAAAAAAAAACTTAGGCAGTGTCAAGAACTATAACTGCTGCAAGCAGAGAGGAGGATCCGGCCGGCTCTTTCTCAAGGACATTCCTCCGCCACAATCACCACAGCAGACAGTAAAAAAACTATGTTGGGGGCTTGAAAGTTCGGTTTTTTACCACTTCTCTCCTAAGAATAGAAGTAGTCCATAACCATGTTCTTCAGAGTTATTATGAACACAGGGCCAAGTATTATCCCCTTAAACCCAAAAACCAGTGGACCTGCAAGAAATCCCAATATCATTACTATATAGCTCTCTTTTATCTTTTTCGCACCCAGATAAGGGAGTAGGAATGTCTCAGGTATTATCCACAAGAATATAAGTGAAAAAACGCCTAAAGAAGACGCAAAGCCAAATTCTCCAATTACAAAGTAATATGCAATTATAGGCCCCAAAAATATTCCTGAAGCCACCCCTCTAAGGAAAGCTGCAACAGCTGTAAGTGCAGCCCAAAGCCAGAAGAAGGGAAGCGGATATCCCAAAAATATAACTCCTAAGAAATAATATCCTATAGCTGATACAGCACCTAACAGCAGAGCCAGTATCCCGTACACAGCAAATATATTTTTGATCAAGTTTCCTACCGATTTAACGATAGATTCCACTATCCTTGATTCTTCTTCGGGTAGTTTCTTCACCACCCTAATAGCATCTCTCTCAATAATTTCCTTATCCCGGTATACGAAGAATACTACAACAAAATAGACAAAGGTCTCAAGCAGCAACAAAGGTATGCGGGATGCAAAAGAGAACGCCCGGCTGCTTATGTACGACTGTACAGAACCTATATAACTCGAAATGAAAGTGGAAACATCCCAACCAGTATATGAGTTTATTACAGGCCCTATATGGATTAAAATAGTTCTTAAACCATTTACTAGCTCCGATATCATAAAACCTACGTTTGATACGAACAAATATATGCCCAAAGCAATAATAGAGAAGAAAACCCCTAGTATAGCCCATTCTAAAAACTTATTATCCACAAAATGCTCCATTTTCCCCATAAGGAAGTCTATACCATAAGCCGTGACAAATCCAAATATTATAGCGTCTGCAAAGGGCCAGAGTATGTAACTGCTGACTGCGATCAGTCCGACTACTAGGAAAAACTGCCATCTCTCCGCCATACCAGAAAATATTTATCAGTGACTATTTATCATTTTGTGTCATAGGAACATGATAGATGAGATGAATCTCGGGCTGGTGACGCTACACATTCTGTACCATGCAAAACAGGATAGGCTTAATCCCGGTTGGATGGCGGACGAGCTCGATAAACACGGGTATGAATACGATAAGAACGAAGTAGAACATACACTTAGGAATCTGGTGGCCAAGGGGTTGCTAGAGACTGATGAAGAAGAATACTGGATCTCTGAAAAAGGAGAAGACTTCTTCGAAGAGCTGAAAAACAAGCTCAAGCAGGCAGAAAAGGAGATGCTCGAAGACTAAAAAGCTCAGGGTGCGAAGGTAGAGAATATGCTAAGACTGCTTTTACTGCTGTTGGTGGCTGTTCCTATAGCTGATTTCTT
>CAZWHR010000008.1:0-10682 GCA_964633675.1 uncultured archaeon
GGAGAGATGCGAAGTCATAGGATAGAGCTGCTTTCCGTTAATTTATCCTTACCCATCCAACAACTTGCAGGTTTCTCTCTTCCGGCCGTAATTATGCCAGCCTCTTTAAAACTTTCGACCCTATTATTAGACCAGTTACCTGCGGGGGTAGCCAAGTGGTCAAAGGCGCAGGACTTAGGTGCCTCAAGTTCTCGCAAGAGAACGAGGACAACAGCCGACTTCCTGTCAGAGAAGTAGGCTCGAGAAGTGAGTGGAACGAGCTTCGATAGAAGATATCCTGTCCCGTAGGGGTTCGCAGGTTCGAATCCTGTCCCCCGCAATTCCTGGCGCGGAATTGGGATGCGCAATGTGGGGCATAAAGCCCCCCCTTATGCTGAGGTTCCGAACCTGAGAAAATCTAGGATTTTCGACGTTCGAATCCTGTCCCCTGATTTTTTATCAAATCATCCCCTGCACTTATAAGGAGGGATAACTATTGACTTAATATGCGAATTAGGCTCGTCTTTGCTATCGTTGCGGCGCTGGCTATTGCAGGATGTACTGCTCCTTCTTCCGGCGCAGGAAGCGGGCAAGGAGGCTTTGAACTCTTGATTTCTGATGCTCCTGCAGATATAGGTGATTTCGAATCGCTTGAAGTAGGTTTCTCACATGCAAGAGTCTTTAGCGGCAATAACGATAACCAAGGATTTGAAGAGATAGATTTAGGAGATGATGCCGTCGACCTTACACAGGTCACAGGCGCAAAGGCGCAGTCTCTGATAAACACAAGTCTTGAACCAGGTAATTATTCCAAGATCGAGCTCTATGCCTCTGATATCGGAGGTGTGGTAAATGGAGAAGATGTAGCAGTCAAGATCCCGCCAGGAAAGCTTATGATAAACAAGAACTTCGAGATAAAACCTAACACCACTACAAGTTTTGTGTTTGACATACAGGTAGTGCTGAGAGGGAACCAGCAGAACAACCAGGGATATATCTTGAAGCCGGTAATATCAGAGAGCGGGGTAGTAGGTAAGGATGTAGAGGTAGAGAGAACTGGAAAGAATAAAAGGACTGAAGAGGGATCAAGCCCGTCAGAGGACAAAAGTCAGGCCGGAAGGAATTAAGGCGGTTTGTCTCTAAAAACACAGGTTTGCTGCTCAAGAGATGATGGTCCCTGAGTGTTCTCCCGTAGCAGCCTTCTGTATCTCTCCCTTTAGAGTTCCATCAACAACCACAGACTTCGTGTTCGATCTCTCAAGTATGCTACAGGCATTCAGATCCATGAGAGAATAGGATCCTGGCGCTCCCTCGGTACGGGATATTAACTCCTTAAGCTCTCTGAAAGATATAGACTCAAGCTTCTTAGCACCTTTCTCTTCCGGTTTTCGGTCGTACACTCCGTCCACATCGGTGGCCTTTACGAACAGGTCCGCCTGTAGTTCTTCCGCAGCCAGGGCTGCGACTGCATCCGTGGAATGACCTGGCTCAGTACCTCCCATCACCACCGTGTCCGCTATATCAAGGGCCTTCCTTAGATCGTCAAAGCTTTCTGGTATCCCGGAATATGCGCTCTTGAAGTAAGACTTCATAACAGAGGCGTTCAGCCGGGTGGCCTCTATACCTATAAGGTCTTTTTCGGTGTTGGGGGCGTCATCGCAACCGCACTCTATAAATCTCTTAAGGCCCCCGGCACCTACAACCACCACCAGCCGGTCTAGTTCGGATCTGAGCGCTTTGAGCTCCTCCACCTTCTCTCCAAGGTTTTCAAGACTCTCCGAAAACACCGATCCTCCAAAGGACACAGCAGCTCCTGACATTGATGTACACCTCTCCTAGTGATAGAGATTCGGGAGAAGAAGGACTAAAGTATGGTTGGATGGATTCGGTTAAATAAGTTACGTGGCAGGGTGTCAGGATATAAGCATAGAGCAACAAAAAAATTGGATATGGATCCGCTTTTCCACCTGACGTTTTCCATACTGGCAGGGCTGGAAGATACCGTTTTTCATAAACCCCGAGAAATGGTCGCTGGTGAGAAGCGGAGGAATAGCAATAACAGTCTACGCGCTGATAATAGGCCTGGCCTACTTCGCGGAAGAGGTCATCTACTTCTTCGAGAAAAAGCATAGAGAGCTGGAGGAATCCATAAAGGATGCGCTGAGTCTTTAAGAAATGCTGCTTGGGGTTTTTAAGAGGTCCGCAGCGTTGCTTGATACGTGCATAGCAGTACGGGGTGCCCGAACAAGACCAGACTGTTCAAATCCTGACAAATTGATCATCAAGAGACTACAGAAGAAACAAGGTATTTATAGGCTGCATGCAAATACCTAAGCATTAGAAAATGAGATTCTACCTCTCATCCTACAAATTGGGAGAGAAGAAGAACAGGCTTCCAGATCTTATGCCAGAAGAAAACTATAGGATAGCCTATATTCCGAACGCTCTAGATTTTAAGCAAGATAAAAAAAGGGAGCTTGTAAAGGAAGGTCTACAAAGCCTAGAGGAGCTAGGTCTCAAGGTCGAACTGTTAGACCTAAGAAACTACTTCGGTAGAAGAGAAGAACTCAAGGAGAAGATCGATTCTCTAGGAGGGATATTCGTGCAGGGGGGAAACACATTTGTCCTAAGACAAGCCATGAAGCTTAGCGGTCTAGATGAGATCATCCACGATTTAATAGATGAGGACTTTCTCTATGCCGGATACAGCGCAGGAATCTGTGTATTAGCTCCTGATTTTAAGGCTCTCCAGCAGGTTGACGATCCTGCCCAGACCCCTTACAAGGAGATAGATGAACCGATCTGGACCGGTCTGAACATTCTTGATTACATTATATTGCCTCATTATAGGTCGGATCATCCGGAATCAGAGGATATAGAGAAAGAAGCAGAATACTGCGAGGAAAACGATATCCCTTACAAGACGCTCAAAGATGGCAAGGTTATAATTATGGATGAAGATCAATCTTAAGAAAAAAAAGAAACTGAACGCTTCGTTAGATGGGGATGCCCGGATTTGAACCGGGGACAACGGCCTCTTCAGGGCCGCGCTCTCCCAGCCTGAGCTACATCCCCGCAAGCGCGGTTTTCCGAAAATATGTATAGCAGCAAAGATAACCCTAGATTCCAGCTTTTTAAATAATTCGATTTTCTCGGCCCATATCCTTAAATCCTTGAAAACCCCAAGATAAAACACAATGGCCTACGATATTGCCAATCCTACCTCGCTTTACATAGTGTTCCTGCTGTTTTTGGGTGTGCCGGCAGGGATCATCATCTATTTTAGCGTGGAGGTCGTCACAATTGCAGCAGCAGTGGTGTTGGTTCTACTTATAGGCATTCTGCTTGGCTCAATACACAAATCATCTAACATAGATAATATTAGCATGATAATGTACTGTGCGATAATAGTGGTCATACTCTGGTATCCTCTCCCCATAGAGCTCTGGCACACTGCGGGAGTTTATATAGTTGGTTTCTTTATAGGCAGAGAACTAGCAACCGATAGAGCCCCAAATGTGCCCGGGGAGACCTAGTTCTTTCTGTCACTCCAGGCGTTGGATCTGCCCGTCATGAGGTTTCTGTATCTACGGCTGTATATGTCTTCCGCTATGTCAGCAACTATATGGAAGGCAACGGCTACTGATACCGGTTCAAAGATTGTGAAGAAAGTTGACAGGTATAGTGAGATCAGAAATATCAGGAAGTGAGAGATTATTCTGTGGATGGTGAACCCTCTATAGTACACTAGCTCGGCAAACTCCTCCGGTTTCTTGAATATAGCCTCTATAGGATGGAAGAAATACCTTCCGATCTCGCGGAACTTCCCCTTACCAATCATGCCGAGAAATGCGTGGTCCACATCTATCAGAACTCCTGCAACTGTACCTATCAAAGTCCATATTATCAGCGTCCCGAGCGCCACCTCCTCCCATATACCAAAGATAAGGACTGCAGCTCCAGATATAGCGGCATGCTGTCTTGGGAACATCTTACTCTGCCTCTAAGAACCAATAATCCGTAGGAAGGAATTTATATGTATGGCGGTAACTGCCCAGGGAGCCTTAAATATAAAGCTGTAGTCCGGTTCAAACTCTTCTCTAAGATCCCAGAAACGTTCTCCCACCTCTCCAGAATCATTGCAAATATCTGAAGACTCCTCAAGAGTATTAATCTCCTCAGTAATTACGAAGGCGCAGTTAAATACTGTCCACTTGTAGGCCTCCATGGAGTAAAGGGTGGCGCGGTCTGAGAATAGAGAATAGATCCACTGTGCAGAGGATAGAGCGAAGGTTATTATGAAGCTCTTGAATAGCTCTCTGAACTTCATGTCTTCAGGTCTTCCTATGTTCTCCCATTTTGGTTCTATATGATCCCCATAGATAGTTACAGCGCCGTCAAATACCTTTACAAGCACTATCCTCCAAGGGCTTATGAAGGACAGCCTGCTGACATCTCCTATGTGGTAGTATTTCCCCTCCAAAACAGCAGTCTCTGTGGTGATCATCCCCGACTCGAACATACCTGTCTGGTTGTCTATCCATTTCTCAAAACGGTTTCTCGACTCAGAATAGGTCTCCAGGTTTCTCTCCGCCAATTCTTTAACCTGTCGCCTTAATTCAGCCCTATCTTCTGCATAGCCGTCCTTAAGAACTATTCTTAGATCCAAGTCACTTACATCTGAAATCTCACCGGTTACAGCGGTTCCAAATACCTGAATGCATCTCACCTTTTCAAGTTCTAACGCCTGCATAAGCTCCTCAAGGAATGCCTCTCCTCCCGAAGGTAGGCTTTTTATCCCTCTGAGATTTAGTTTATCAATACTCATTCCGGACACCAGGTGTACTGACTGCTAAAGAATTAGTCGCCGTACCGATTTAAATCCTCGTCATAGACCCGTATACCCACATAATCTAAATCCAGATCATTAATCGTGGAACACGATTCCTCAGAGTTGTCGAAAAATAGTATGCGAGATTCTCCATCTCTATTGTAAGCCTCTCCTGCTATCTTCTCGACTATCCCTGCCTTGTATTGGTTTACCTCTCCCAGAGGAAGGTAGGTAGGTCTGCCGCCGCTCTCTACTAATCTCTGGCCCTCAAGAGTTTTCCCAGGATACATTATAACATCGTCCAGCGCTTCCAAATCTTCAGTATCCTCCAAAGTAGATCTCCTGAGGCAGCGCCAGAAAGGTCTAAGAGTCATGGCGAAAGCGTGATCGCTCCGAGTCATTCTATTGTAAACCTCCTCATTTACCCCCATAAAGGTATTTAAACCGATAGCCTTTTTTATACTTCTGAAAGAAGACCTGTAAGATTCTCCTAGGACTGACTCAGTCCACTCATGTATGTGCTCCTTCCAGTCACCAGAGTCTCCTAAAAGCAAACAGTCATCCAGATCGGCAATCGCTATCTCCATCTTCCTCACTCCAAAAGGACATCCAACCTTTCGACACAAAGTATATAAAATGCCTTGCTACAGAAAAAAAGCAACATATCAAAAGAGAAAACGGTTCCCTCCTGTCACCCTTATATATTTCCCTGATGTGTTTTTCAAAATCTCCTTACCTCTCCTAAAGCGCTCTATGGCTGTCCGGAGACTCTGCCGCTAATCTAGGGTAGGAAGTCACCTTTCTCAATCTTCTCAGGCAGGTATGTTTCCGCCACGAACTGGAGGTTGTTGGTTGCCAGTGCCTGCTGCTCCACACGGATGCCCTTGTCTATCATTTTCTGGAGCTCTCTCTGCCACTCCTCATTCTGGAACCATTCGTAGCCCATCATATCCTTGGCTCGCTTGTAGTCCTTGGTAGGGCCTCCTCCAGAATCAGGATGCTTACCCTTCAGGTTCTCTGTGACGTTTTCCAGGCCGTATTCTTCTATATCCTGCATCGTCATACCTATGAGATTTGCTGAAGGTGTGGCAAGTCGCTTCGACTCAAAGGCAAGGTTCATAGAGCCCGCCTTCAGCACAGAGTAGATGTAATAACCATAGGGATCTCCGTCAGTAAAGATGTAGGTCGGAAGATCTAGCCGGTCAGATAGAAGTCTTGTAAGTCTTCTAACTCCTCTGGAAGGCTGCCCCCCTGCAGATATTATTATGGCATTGTGCTCCTTATGGAAGTCCTCTTCCACAAGCCTAGCGGCCATAGCGCTTGTCTCAACCACTAGAGCATAGTCAGCGCTGTGCTCTATAAACTTGTAGTCGTCCACTATACTTGGTACTCCCAGGCCAGACTTCCCTAGCTGTAGACAGTCTATCTGATCCCCCTCGTCCTCTATAGTTATAGGGCCAAAAAGCCTCCCTTTTGGCTCCGCTATAAGGTGCAAATGTTCCCTTAAGGCATCTAGAGCTGTCTCAAGATCGACTATTACGGGGTCTGACTCATCCTGATCTTCCAAAGTGTTTTCATCGAGCCCGGGTATGGTGCGCTTCAACTGGTAGTACAGCTCTCGAATTGAAGCGGTTCTACCCTCCTCTATGAACTCCTTGCACTTGGAGGCTATTAGCATGGTCTGCATGAACTTCCGGGCATGACCTATGTTCATAAAGTAGCGCTTGGAGGTGGAATCCCCTAGCTTGAGAACTTGTTCTTCTTGGTCAAATTCAACGTTGGAACGACTCCTAACCGGCTTCACGATATTAGGGTTCTCCCCCTCCTCTATCTGGTTTAGTATCTTTTTACCAAGCCTTTCAAGCTTCTTTATAACCTCTTTATCATTCTCAAGCGTTGGCATTATTCATCATCCTCCTTTGATGAAGTCTTTCCATATTTATCCTGCAAAACCCCCATTATCTCGTTCTCAATCCTGTCGCCTTCCACACCTGTGAGTTTCTCCAGAGCAGGAGCCATAACCTTTCCGTAAGAGGAAAGCTTCTTCCTCTTTTTAGCTCTAGCTTTCTTCTTCCTCTTCTTTGAAAGATGTGTCTTTAACTTCCTTCCTACCTCCTGAACTGCAAGTTTCATCTCCTTCACAATCTCAGGATAGTTCGCAATAGCCTCCTTACCCTCAGAAGTAAACGGCACCCATACAGAGGCCATATGGATAAGTATGTATACAGGCCCTGTAGGCCTGTTCCCGGACTCTGAAAGCCCATATCTGCTCCAATCGGTATCTTTTATGGCCTTGGTGGTTGCGCAACTCGAGCGCTTGTATATCAGAGGAACCTTGTTAGCATATCTGAGAGCGTTGTACGTGCCCTCCTCCTCTATATCCCCGCCATAGGCAATTCCTGCCTCGATCTGGTATGGGTTTCCCCGGTATACTGAAGGCTTCCTAGTGACGGAGGCAACAAATTCCGGGTTAAGCTCTTTTCTCAGACCTCGATCTATCAAATCCTCACCTATAGGTGAAAGGCAGTTCGTTGGAGGATTCTGGAGATTGGTGTTCTGCATAGCTTCAAGGAGATCCTCCATCTGCTCCTTCTCTAGGACTGAGGGTCTTTCCTTTCCGGAGAGTCCTGCCTTTTCAATTATATTGTCTGCGGAGGTCTTCCCGACTCTCGTAAACTCTGATTTAAGGAAGCTAGATACTGTTCTGGCGCTGGAGTCTTTGACCATACGCATCAAAACCCCTAGCTCCACTCCATGAGGGTGCGGTTTTATCTCCTTCGGCATCGGAGGAAGCTCCTTTGAAACTCTTGGGAACTCGATGGTGTTGCCATCAGGTTCGTTAAGAACTATCTTGGCGTAAGGATTCATTATAGCAGTATTCTTAAGATATGTCCTAACGGAGTGATGTCCCCCCGTGTACTTACCCTCTATAGACATCTCTATTGAGGTTCCATGGTCAAACTCGTAATCGTCAACTATCCTGTCCTCTATTATCTCAGGCTCGTTGCTCTGGGTGTCTATACGAACCTTGAACATGTGGGTATCTTCGTTACCCTTCTTCTTCGAGTAAATCTTCACAGGGTTACCTGTGGTAAGCTGAGAATACAATCCTGCTGCAGATATTCCAATCCCCTGCTGCCCTCTGCTCTGCTGGAGGGAATGGAACTTGGAACCATAGAGAAGCTTTCCAAATATCTTGGGTATCTTTTCCTTATCTATACCTATCGCATTGTCCTTTATCTGGAACCGGAGTTTTTTGTCGTCTATCTCGTCTATAGATACATAGATCTCCGGTAGAATTCTCTCGACCTCACATGCATCCAGTGAGTTGTCCACCGCTTCTTTTGTACAGGTTATAACTGCCTTTTGAGGATTGCTGAACCCTAAAAGATGTCTGTTCTTCTCGAAAAACTCTGCAACCGAAATCTCTCTGTGTTGTTCGCTCATCTCAAAACACCTTTACACAAGCGCCTTTATGTTCCCTTCAAGGTAGTTGTAGGCGGCGCTGTGGGAACCTGTCTCAAGCAACATCTCCACAGCCTTCTTTGCGACCTCTACATTTGCCAGAGGCCCAAGTATCGCTACAGTCTTGCCGTAAACTCTTATCTCGGTCTCGGTCATGTTCTCGAACTGTCTCCTGGTCTCCCCATCCCTTCCTATGACCAAACCTTTCAGACGTCTCTTGGAGTTTTCTGTGGAGGCGTAGTCCTTTATATTTATAACAGCCATACCCGAGTTATCTTCCAGGAGTCTGAAAGCCTTCTCAGGCGGGAATCCGCGTCCTATAGCCTTCACAATATTATGTGCTCTTATCTCCTCTATCGGATCATCTGATTCTATATCTACTTCGTTGCCTTTGACCTTTATATCCACCTTGAGAAGCTCTTGTATCCTCTCAAGAGTCTCACCGTCTTCACCTATCAAAACCGGAACTCTCTCCTCCGGAATTCTTATCAGGCGCACATTTAAAACCTCTTTCTCCAGATTTAAAACTCTTTGCCCGCCTCAGGAAACCAGCATAAGACCTCTAGAGGAACTCTTTAAGATCATCAAGGAATCCCTTGTCCTCCAGCCAGTTCTTCTGGGCGTTGGAGTAGTGCCATATTACATCGCACTTCTCATCCCCTTGGATGTCCCACGGCTCGATAAGCACAACGTCTTCCTCCTTTATCCACATGTCTCTGCGCTTTGCACCAGGGATTCTTCCAAGGCGCTCCTTTCCATCGCTACAGTACAGCTTTATCTTGCCATATCCCATCTTTGCAAGAACCACTGCCAGAAACTCTCCATCGTCAGGAGTCCTTACTCTTCCGACCTCTTCCTCCCCTTTGTCATCGTTGGCCATAGCGCGTAAAACACCTCAATACCTTATAACTATAGTGAAAAGCGGAGGTTTAAAAACGTTCAGTTGAGAGGAAAAAACTCAAGAAGTGCCTCTACAGTTCCTCAACCACTATCTCCACATCCTTGTGGCCTTTCTTTTCCTCCAGCCAGCTCCTATAAAGTGCTTCTACAGCCTCTACAGCGGTGTTCTGCGCCTTTATCAGGTCCTCGTCGCTGGCCTCCACAGGTTTTCCCGCCTTATAATTAGCCAGGTATTTCCTGTTCAAATCGTCCACCTCGCTGTCTTTAGGCTCCTCTGCGGTGCGCCAGTAGCCGCCGAGATCCTCTATGACGAGACCGTCCTCATCCAGCTCTATCCCGTTTACGTAGCGCATGCAACCGTCATAATCGCCAAGATCCACAAATTCGTCACCAGTGATTTCCTCATATACCCAGTCAACAACGGCTCCTCCATAATTGGAAGGCTTTACACCATTCAATCTAAATCCCATATGAGCCCCACCGGATAACGCTAGGAAAAAATAAGAACCTAAAAAAAGTACTTCAGAGGAAATTAGACCAGAATGTAAAGCCATAAGACTTAGAGAAAAATGAAATACACCATCAACTGCTGCCATAGTTTTATTATAGCTATCTATTTTCTCCGAGAGAGTATAGCCCGCCTCCAGGCCTTTTGATCTTGTAAAACGCTCAATAACCTTACCACTATCATATTCCGATGCATAATTCTCCATAACTTCAACCCCACGACCGCCCGCCCTATTTCTGGGTTTTGCAACCACTAAATGGTCTTCTCCTAAATCTTCCACATCCGATTCCTCAAGAAGTTCCGGCATGAACCCATCAAGAATCTCATGCGCAGAGTCTTTAGCAGTGTATACGAGCATAAAGTCTTTTAGCTCCCCTCCCTGACTATAATTATCGAGCTGTTTCTCGATACTCCCATGTCTAAAGGCGGTTTCAAAACCTTGCGCCGTGCCATGTGTCGAGTATTCAATGATCCTTGGCTCTCCTTCCGGAGTTATCTTTATGTCCCAGTAGAGATCGGTCTTTTCATACTCCTGATCCACATCTACGGACGGTTCAAGCCGCCACTTCTTGCGCCATTCATAGCTATCGCTGCTCATCCTCTTGTGGTTGTCCTGAAGTAGATATTTAAGAATTGTCATGGACGGGGGGAACAGGGTTTCTAATCGTGAACCTGTCCCCCTAGCCTGACCGATACAACCGTCCTGTAAACCCTCTCCCCATCATCCTCACCAACTAGCTCGCGAGTCCAGTTAGCATCTACCTGAAATCGCTCCTCGAGGAACTGTATAAGGCTGCGCGCCATCTTCTTGCTGCTTACAAATACATCGTATCCGTTGTCTGTTTCGGCCACATCGCTGATGAAGTCGTTCCTGTCCTTTGAAGTCACCCTGCCAGCGCTTTCCATCAGCTCTCCGAACATATCTTCCGATATATTTCCCCTTAGCTGTACTATAACCTCGAAATAGCCTCCGGCATACCTTGCGCACTTCTTGCACTG
>CAZWHR010000008.1:10782-22020 GCA_964633675.1 uncultured archaeon
TCTACCTCGTCTCCGCATTTCGGGCAGAACTTCTGCATTGTGGAGAAAGAATTGTATCAAAGATTTAAAAAGAAGCCTAAAATCCCGCTATTCTTCAAGGCTCTCCCTGGCACCGCAGGCCTCGCACTTGAGTAGAAGGACGCCCTTCTCCTTCCTTATCTCGGTGTCCGGGCGGTTGCATTCAGGACAGATGACGTATTCCTCGCAGTAGTTCTCTATCTTGCTGTTGACGACTCCGCGCCTGAAGTTACCCTGGAGTATCAGTTCCTTGCCGTCCACATGGCCTGCTGTACCGAGCTCTCCAAGGAGGTATTTGGAGAAATGCTTCTCATCCCTCCCCAACTTGCTGGCTATATCGGCAAAGTTCTCTAGAACAGTCTTGCTCCCGTCCTTCCTGGTGTCGGCCTCAGGTATCTCAAATCTTCCGCCTTCAAACACCTCTTCCGGCAAATCCTCTCTGCCTTCTTCCAGCATTGTCTCGTAGTCTTCCATGCCTAACATCTCCTTTACACACAAGCTTTTTAATACTCTTAACTATCGACCTGGAAAGAGCCTACAGCTTCTTGATCTTGCCCGGACGGGGCTCGTAGCAGGTTCCATCGCTGAGAAGGTCGTTGATCACCGATTCTACCTCTTCCTCAGACATATCTACAGCACCTATAAGGTCGGAGTAGTCAACCCCCTCTCCCTCGTCCAGATCCTCGACAGTCTCTAAAACCTTCTTCTCCGGATCTACGCCTTCAGAACCTTCATTAGAACTTCTTTCTTCCGATCCTTTCTCTGTTTCCGAGGCGGTTTCAAACTGATTCTCGGCAGATATATACTCAAGTATTGCTTCAACATCCGCCTCCTCAATAAAACCGCCAAGAATCTCCTGTTTTATGTCCTCCTCCGCCTTCCCGGCGCTTTCCAGCTCCTCTGCAGTTTTAACTCTTTCCTGCCACTTCTTCCTTAGTTCTTCAGCTTCCAGAGAATGAAGAAGTAGACCTTTAAACGCTCTCTTTTTCACCAGCTCCGGATTCACATACAGCTCTCCGTCGTATTTTCTTATCTTTCCTACAACCTCAACTATCTCTCCTTTCTCAACGTCTTCCATATCCTCCAACTCCTGGAAGAACTTTACCCGAACGGTCTCGGTACCATCATCTATAGTAAGAGCGCCGTATGTCTCGTCGTCATTTATAAAACTGTCCACGACGTTTCCAGCTATTGAAGCCCTAGATACGCGCATCCCTCTAGGTGTTATTATGAAGTCCGGTTCGAAGCCTTCTCTCTCGTTGTAATCTCCGTTTACCACGTCTTCAAGGCGCACTCGCCTGGCTGTCATCCGGCTCTGATCCTCTGGCATTTTTTCCAACCCCTATATTGTACCGACATATCCGTTCTTTGGTTCGTATAATTCTCCCTCTCGTTTGAGCTTTTTAATAACTTCCTCTGCCTCATCTTCATCCAAGTCCTCACCTTCCAGATGCTCAAGTAGGTCTTCAAGAAGTACCGCACCTTCAGAACCTTCGAGCTCTTTAACAGCGTTCATTACAATCTGCATCCTGTTCCTGGATTCTGAAGACATTCCTGTCTCTAGCTTGTCTATGTCGAACTCTCCCGACTCATCAACCACACCTATTTTCTCAAGAGAATAGGTCAAAAGATCTATAGCTCTATTGGCGTCCTTTAGCTCTACCGTATCAGATAGTCTTGTCTTTGCAGATGCTTCCGAAAGTCTTATAAGCGCTTCGAGTTGCCTGGCAGTTATAGGAACCTGGCTCTGCCCCTCATCCTCACTTCCCTGGGCTCGCGTATTGACATAGAACTCCTTCAGCTTCTCCTGAGCTTCGGAAGAAAGATCGGGTCGGACATTTCTCTTTGCGTATGCTATATATTTCTTCAATAGATCTCTCCCAACTCGCCCTGTATGATCGTCAGGATCTGTATGCATAGAGAGGATGTGGTCGGAGAGCTTTTCATCCTTAGACCTCTCTGGTACATCCTTTACAGGGAATATAAGATCAAAACGAGAGAGTAACGTATCTGAAATATCTATCTGCTCTGCTACAGGTTGATAAGGGTCAAATCTGCCGAATTTAGGGTTTCCGGCAGCAAGGATGCTAGTCTTACACTGGAGGGTTGCCTGTATGTTAGCCTTCGAAACGGTTATGGACTGCTGCTCCAAGGCTTCGTGGAGTGCAGATCTATCTTCCGAGCTCATCTTGTCTATCTCGTCCACTGTGGCTATTCCTTTATTTGCCAGGACTAATGCTCCAGCCTCAAGAGTCCATTCATCCGTTATCTCATCTTTCATAACTGTAGCTGTTATTCCTGCAGCGCTAGCAGACTTACCCACCACATATCTCCCTTTTGGCGCCAGATTACCTGTGAACTGTAGTAGCATCGACTTACCGGTTCCCGGCTCCCCTATAAGGAGTATATGCATATCTCCCCGGGTTGCGGTATCGTCAGCGCGCTCTTTTCTCACGCCACTAAACAGCTGCAGAGCTATAGACTTTTTAACCTGTCTATGCCCATGAATAGAAGGCGCTATAGAGCTTACAATGTCTTCAAATACGTTATCACGTCTAGATAGTTCAATTATCTCCTCCTCATCCTCTTCAGCTATCTCTATCTCCTCGAACTCCCTCTGAATAGGTTCTATGAAGCTACCCTCTATGTATAGGTCATACCTCTTCTTGTCGTCCTTCTGAGCCTGCTCCCGAAGTATTCCTGTTAGGAGAACCTTATTTCCAGGTATAACTCTTGTCTGGAACTCAGGGTCAACAAGGTCGTCTCTAAGGTACACCCCTATCTTTCTGGGCTGCTCAGCCCCTTCTATGTTCTCAGGATCCTCTTCTATAGTTATTATCTGTACATCAACCATCTTTTTGTCCACAAGATCAAAGCTCCTGCTCCCGCAGTCACACTTATAGGGCGACTTGACCTTTGCAGAGTCCTGCTCCTTTTCATACCGATCTCCACAGTTGTTACATTCAAATACAGCGGACACAAGTTCGGGCCTGACTTCCGAAGCCCTCTTTACTATACCTTTGACCCCCACAAGGTTGCCAAGGTGGTGGCTTCGGAGGTCTCTTATCTTTACAAACTCCGTCTCAGGTATGTTAGAGAAGTGAGGATTAAGCTCCTTATCCACAAAGCTTATCTTCTCAAGAGCATCCTTTGCAGCAGACTTACAGCCTTCAGGATCTACTAATACCTCATCAGCAAGCTCGTTTTGATACTTAGCTAGCTCGTTGAAGTTTATAACCGCCTTCCGACCACCTTGAGATATCTCACGGCTAAGCTCCTCCTTCATAGACTCTCGAAAGAACCCTGCAAAACCTTCAACCTTGTCGCTATGTTTTAGATTCATTTGAATCTCTCACCTGTTCCGTTACAGGGTACAACCCTTGAATAAAGGAACCGTATCTAAACCTTAAATTAATAGAGGTTTTAAAAGAAGAAAAAGATAAATGTGAAAAGGAATAGGAGGTCACTCCTGAAGTGCTCCTATCTCCTTAAGCTTGGTTGTAAGCTTTTCTATACCCTCTTCTACATCTTCCCTCTTTTTACCGCCTGTACAGACTATCTTTCCTGAAGAAAAGAGTAGAAAAGCTACCTTAGGATCGTCAAGCCTATAAACCAGTCCTGGGAACTGCGCAGGCTCGTACTCCGTCCCTACAAGCTCAAAAGCTATCCTGTTGAGATTAAGGTTAGTATCTAGATGGCTTGAAGCAACAACGTTCTGCACTGTTATCTCCGGATCTTTCTCTACATCAACATCAGCTTCTTTGAGCTGCTCTATTATCTCTGCAACTGCATTTGTGGCTTGTTCGGAACTCTTGGCTCCTGTACAGACCACCTTCCCCGATCCGAATATCAGAGCTGCAGAATCAGGTGTGTCCTCTCCTTCCAGGCGATAGACAAGTCCAGGGAACTGCTCCGGCTCATATTCCGTGTTGGATATGCTGAGAGCAATCTTGTCAAGAGGCATCCTGCGTTTGAAATCCGTAGAAGCAACAACGTTCTCAATGGTTATTTCTTTCATAAGGTAGATCACCTTTTAAAAGGATTTAAAAGCCTTTTTAAACACAACCTTTATAAAGGTTTTTAAAGAAAAGGTCGGGACTGTCAACTTTCTAGTTGGCTAGAGTAGATAGGTGTGGAAATATTTGACACCTACCTATACACCGCAACTTTGAGAAGCTGTATTTTGGAGGAGGATTAGACCGAGGGACAACAGTAAAGAAACCGGGTTTTAGACTGTTTAGCCGAAGAATTTGGAAAACCTACACAGGGTCTTTTAGTGAACCCTCATTTTCTGAACCTAAAAGAACGTATTGAAACCAAAAAATCAACTCCTATTTTTAGCCCCCTCAGCTAGTGATAGGAGGGTTATAATCATAATCCTCCCCGGCCAAGTTTTGGAACTCTTTCTCAAGTACTTCTTCATCAAAATCGACTCCCTTATCGGATAGAAACCTTTCTGCCTCTTTAGGCATAGAGTATTTCCGCTTTTCCTCCCTTTCCAAGTCATTGGTTTCAAAGAAACGGGCATCCACTAATTTGTCTAAATGTTCTTTTACTTCCTTCTCTGCTTGGCTCGGATTAAGATATCGAAATGCTGAAAGCGGAAGTTTACCATCTGGGCTTCCAATAATACCCCGCACATAGTTCAGAACAGGTATTTCATCCTCCGCCACATAGTCTAAAACTTTCTCAGTGTTAACACCATCGTGGCTGGAGCTAAATTCTCTTATCCAGCTCCTCGGAGAGAACCTTGTTTACCAGTGAGCCGTCCGCCTTGCCTCCGACGCGTTGCATGACAACACCCATCAGGGCGCCTCTTGCATGCTCTCCCTCTTCCTCAATCATCTCTTCCTTCTCCTCCATAACCTGCTGGACTATCTCTCTGACCTCCCCCTCTCCCATTGCTCCGAGATCCTTTTCATCGACTATTTCTTCAGGGCTTCTGTCAGGATTCTCAGCCATTTCTTTTACCAGGACAGATAGAGCGTCCTTGCCCACTTTTTCCTCCTCGAAAAGTTCTAATATCTCTATAATACTGCTTTCAGGTATGGAAAAAGCCTCTAAATCATATCTAGACTCTACATCAGCCATTATATTTACAACAAAGTTCGCTACAGTTCTAGAATCTAGATCTACGTAACTCTCAAGGCTTTCGAATAGAGAAATTCTTCCTGAGGAAAACAGCTGTTCAGCCATCTGCTCTCCAAGCTCCTCTGCAAATCTCTCCTTTTTCTCGTCCAGTGTTTCAGGCAGCTCGGACCGGATGGAATCAATATACTCATCCCCAAGCACCAGAGGCGGTATATCGGTCTCAGGATACATCCTTGCAGAGCCGGGGAGAGGCCGGGAATAGGAGGTTGTGAAGTCCGGTGCTGCGTCGCGTGTCTCCTCAGGTATGTCCTCAAAGCATCTAGTGGCCCTATCCACAACTGCCTCTACGGCTTTTTCGGCCTTATCAGGGTTTCCTGCAACCACTACGATCGCCTCCGTCTCCAAGTCTTTAATCTCATCAGATAGCTCCTTAAACTCCTCCTTCAGGTTATATCCTTCGAGGTCTTCATCTGTGTGTATCATTCCGTTGACCCCTTGAGCGCGGGCATAGTCAGCCAGTTCTGCTCCCAGTGTATGGCCTTCACATAGTTCTCTGTTCATCAGCCCTGCAAGCGGAACGGTAGAGGCGAAGACTTTCCCACCTGATTCAAGGATTTTGGAGACTATCTGGTTTTCACAGCCCCTGAAAATGTCTGTAACATCAGTTATACCAGGATCCTGTTCAGGGTTTCTGTCATCAGATTCTGAAAGCTCTTCTTTCAGCTCTATAAGAGCCTTCTGTCTCTCGACCTCGTTCCTCACGAGCTGGTCCAGACCTTCCACGTCCTGGAAGCCTTTTATCTCTACTCTTGCCCCCCCCTCTATAGATACATTTACGTCCTGTCTTATAGAACCTATTCCTCTCTTAACGTTCCCTGTGGATCGAAGAAACATGCCTATCTTCTTCGCGACGTTTTTTGCATGGGGCGGATTCTTTATAGAATCGTCGGTTCCTATCTCTATAAGCGGGATTCCTAGGCGGTCGAGCCTGAACTGGTTTTCCCCGGAGCCTATTCCTGCGGACTCCTCCTCAAGCTCTATGTCCTCAATATTCACCCTCCCTTCTTTCGTCTCTATTGAGCCGTCTAGACCTATAAGAGAGGTTCTCTGGAATCCTGAAGTGTTTGATCCATCGATAACCGTCTTTCGCATTATATGCGCCTCATCAGGGATGCTGCAGCCCATTATCAGCGCTACTTCCAGGGCGGTCTCGACAGCCTCCCTATCTATCGGATGAGGAGGCTCCTCATCGAGCTCTACAAGGCAGGAAGTGTCATCGTAGACAGTGTAAGTGAACTCTCTGTCCTGTAGAAACTCGAATCTCGCAGCTCTATCGACCTCACCGGACTCTCCAGGCACAGGTCTCAGGAATCTATGGACCTGAGAGTCTTCCTCCTGTTCCGAAAGTGTCGTAGGACATCTGCAGAAAAGCTTTGTGTCTGTGTCAAGTCTCTGGTGTATCTCTATACCGCACCTGAAGCCTAGATCTTCATATTCCATGTCTATCCCTCTCCAGCAGTTTAAATACCTTGGATCTTAGTTCTTCAAGAGATATGTCGTCGTTCAGTATCAACCGGTCGCTCAAAGCCATCAGCTTCGCCATCCCGTTTTCTATCTCTCTCATATCCCTCTCATGAAAATCTTGGCCCCTCCTATCCTCAGGTCTGCGCCTCTCCTCCCTTCTCTTCTTCCGTGTCTCTCTGGATGCCCAGATGGAGATTATATCCATCTCTATGTCTGTCTCCTCCTCAAACCTCCTCTTCTCGCTCCAGCCCCTCATACCAGTTATCACAACCTTTTCCGTCTCTTCAAAGATTTCCTCAAGGTAAGGTATGCACAGCAGAGCTATCGCATCCATGCCCTTTTCTTCTCTCTGGTTGACAACAAATTCTCCCGTCTTTGAAGTGTCTATATCGCGTTTCTCCATCTCATTCCTTACGACATCCCCCATATCAAGGATTCTGTAGCCTTTCTCCTCCATCATCTCTGCCACTACAGTCTTCCCTGCCAGAGGCATTCCTGTTATACCATACACTAGTTATCCCTCTCGTAATGATGTTTCTTCTCCCGGTTCTGGATCTCTCCTGCGATTTCTTTCCTGAAAAGTTTCTCTGCTTCTTCAGCGCTGTCTTTCTGGCCCAGGCTCCACATGAGCTTGACGTAGGCGGTTCCAGGCAGCATATTCTCGGCAGATATAACCCCTCTTTCCTGAAGTTTTATCTGCGGATCATAGACGTTCAGGTTAACTCTTCCATGTAGACACTGAGATGTCATGGCAACCACTCCACTATCTGCAGCCTCAGAGATAGTTTCAAGAAATTCCTCATGGTGCTGGGTGTGTTCGTCAAAGCTGTCCGCAGGCATGTGCCCTAGCCCTGTCCCCTCGACTATCAGGCCTTTCTTATCCTCTACCGCTTCGAACTGAGAGGTTTCTATTCCCGGATATATCTTTAGAAGAGCTACGTCAGTATCAAGTTCTTTCCTCAAGTCGAATTCCCCGGAGGCTTTTTTAGGTCTGAAATTGAAATCCACCTCCCCCCCAGGATAAGATATCTCGGCCACTGGCTCAGAACCTATGGATCTGAAAGCATCTCTCCTGGAGGTGTGCATCTTTCTGACCCTTGTTCCAAGGTGTACGGCTGCTTCAGTGTCGCTTGACTCTGAATGCATGCATACAAATACTCCTGGAACCCCCTCCTTTATGAACTCCACAGCTGAAAGGAGGTTGACCGCAGCGTCAGTGCTTGGGCGGTCGGAGGATCTCTGTGCCCCGACAAGCACCACCGGAACGTCTATGTTCTCAAGCATGAACGAAAGGGCAGAGGCAGTATACTGCATCGTGTCTGTTCCGTGGCCTATAACTATTCCGTCGGCATCTCTGTTTTCCGCAACCTTTTCAGCAAGTTTCTGCCAGTGTTCTGGCTCCATTGATTCTGATGCAACCTGGAATACTGTTTCAGTATCTATACCGGCTTCCTCCAGAAGTTCGGGGTACATGGAAAGGAGTTCATCAGAGCTGAAGGACGGTTTAACCCCCCCCTCCGCGTAGCTTACCTTGGAAGCTATTGTGCCTCCTGTGTGTAATATTACAAGATTTAGGTCTCCGGTTTCCTTGTTCTCTAGATTCGGCTCCTCCTCTTCCTTATCTATCTCTCCGATTTTCTCAATTTCTTCGATTTCTTCAGGATCAAATCCGGCGTTGTAGCCGTTCTCAAGCTTTAGAACAACCACATCCTGGTCTCCCTCCCTTGAACGCGGCATAACAGTTCCCCGGTATTCTCTGCCATCGTAGACCAGTCTAGCTTTGTAACCCGGTTCAAGACCGTTTTCCTGAAGGAACTGGAGAGTGCTCTCAGAGTACATATACAGCACAAACTATTGGATCAAAACTTTAAGAAAGTATTGCGGTCTAAAAATTTGCAGGCCTAAAGGCTAACTGGAAGGAAAAAGCGGGAGGCCTCTAAGAAGTGGTTATTGAGTTCTGCTCATCCGTGGTCTGAGGGCAACTGCTTGAGGAGACAGTCACCCTCCCAGGCTTCTCGCTTACACTTATCGTTGTGGTTCCTATATCTCCGGTTTGTAGATCGCTTATAGTTCCCCTCCCTAGAATCGTAGCATCAGGAGAGAAGGCAACCGCTGTCAACTCGGATAGATCCTTGGTTCCGGTATTAGCAACATTTACCGTTATTTCTCCAGCAGAAGAATCATATACAGCATCAAAGATAGATAGGCCTGCGTAAGCGCATGAGGTAACCTGCTGGGTCTGGTTGCCAAGTTCCTGAGCTGACTCCTCTGTAAATGTTGTTACATAGGCAGTTAATATAGAAGCAACTGCAAGAGTAAACGCTATCAGTAGAACAGCTGCAACCAACGGTGATATTCCTTTCCTGTTCATCGATATCTCATCTTTGTAATCGGCTGCCCTGCGGCCAGCCTACTTGTGTTTATCTTATGCCTAGGCACTATATAAAAGTAACCCAGATAAACTAACCGGCAGGTTATTTCCACCACCTGCCGAACTGACTCTATATCAGCAGCGCTGCTACAGTGTATCCCACACCAAGGAGGATCGCAGAGTGCTTGGCGCCCGCCTTTAATTCCCCCTGGCTGAGCTTACCTATCACCAGGCCGGAGAAGATCGACTGGATCACGACTAGGTTCCGGAATAGCGGTCTGTATCTCTGGATAAGCTGTTCGGCGGACATCCCTCCCTGTAGAGGCCCTATGTCTCCCTGGAACCCTAGCGAGGGTAGGAGGAAGTTCACAAGCATCACAAGGATTCCGAGGAAGAGGAAGTAAACAACGTACCCGGTTATCACTTCCCCATACAGCCTGGAGCTTCTCTCCTTTCTAAGCCTCCTTATCTCCTTAAGGTTGTCTCCTACAGAATCCAGTATCTCAGATATATCCCCCCCTGACTCGTATGCTTGAACTATCGTGCTTACAGCCCTCTCTATAGTCTGAGATTCAGATCTTTCTGCGAAGTCGGACATCACCTTTTCAAACGACATACCCCAGTCCAGCTTTGCGGATATCCTCTCTATCTCCTTAGATAGCCTACCATACTCTTCTCCCTCTGTGTTCTCTATAGCCTGCGGAAGAGACATTCCCGAACGCACTCCCTCCACTACATCCCTCATCCAGCCAGGAAAATGTCTCTCCAGCTCCTTCCGCAGCGAATAGTCCAGATATTTCATCCATAAAAACGGCCCTATGGCTGTCAGAATCCCTATAAAGTTTAGTAGTAGAAATATAGCGCGACGGGTGGACGAGAAACCAGCAAGCTCTATCTTCCGGAAGCTGGCTGAGAGCTTTCTGGCTACGTTGAAGTTCCCTCTTATCTCCAGGTGGTTCCGATCCTTCAAGAGATCTGTATCTATCTCTATATTATGGGTGGAGCCTTTCCTGAATCCAGACGCGTCTTCCTCCACCTCTTCTCCATTGAAATAGACATCAAAGGAAGTCGAACGATCCACCTCCCTAAAATGGAGTTTTAGGGTTAAAGAATCTCTGGCAGCGGAATCCGTAACAGGCACAACAAGGGACATCGGGCGGTTACGTTCAACAGAAAGTATTCTCTGTTTCACCTCCTCGGTAGAGGTAGAATATATGGAGGTATGGGCCGAGTAGCTCCATAGGTTAACCCCTATAATAGAGACTCCTATAGCTACCGATATAAGCAGTACAGCTAGCTCCCTCTCGTTATTCGAAACAAAACTTTTGATATACCGGAACATCCCTCTAGAACACCTCTTGTGTCATCTCAAGAATTAGGATAAATGCTATGTTTATTGCAGGTATCAGAATGTATACCCCGATAGTCATGAGCTGGTCTATGGCCAGACCCATAAGGCTTCCGCCCACAAGGTTGAGGACGGACAGTACCGCTATAAGGAACAGAGGCGCTGCCACAAGTATGGCTGTGTAGAAGCTTGCATAGGTCGTCAGGCCTTCAATTTGCTGTTCTCTAGCAAGCCTATACTCAAAGAACGCGGTATCAGCCTGCTGCTGGAGGAATTCCCCAAGATCTCCTCCTGTCTCTATTGTCGATACCATACCATATAGAGCATCTGTAAGTTCATCAGAAGGACAGCTCCGCGCCACCTCCTTCAGAGCTGTCGTAAGGTCTTCCCCAAACACCTCTACCTTCCTCAGTATCCTGCCCGCCTCTTCGGATATTTCTCCATAACCTCCAAACCCTTTCAGAAGACCGAACATCTCTACAGGCGCAACACCAGAACCCGCAACAGCAGCCATCTGGTTGAGAGCGAAGGGAAGATTTTTGTCTATGTTGGAGGCTCTATCGGAACTCACGTGGAATGGGTAGAAATACATCCAGGCAAAAACCACGGAGGCCATAACATAGGGGGCGGAAAATAGAAGGACAAGGGAGAGTACAAGGTTAAAGCTGTAGTAATATGCAACAAACGCTACAGCACCCAAGGATAGAAAGAAGGCGAGAATAGAGGTAAGTATCATCTCTGATACATATGTACGGAACAAGACGCTCATGTTGGCCTTTTCAAGTTCAGGTTTGAGGTCATACAGCTGGTCCTCATATCTATCAACGAGATCTCCGAAGAGAGCATTAGCCAAACCCGAATAGGTCCTTGCCTTCAAAAAACGTTT
>CAZWHR010000009.1:0-10674 GCA_964633675.1 uncultured archaeon
TGGCCCGCGAGATCTCTCCGGACAGGAACTTTGATTGGTGGAAGGCAAACTTATCGATTAGTACATCAAGGTTGAAGACGAAAACCCCGAGCAGGAATACCAGTATATTGGCTGCTATTAATAAGTATGTGGCATATGGAAGACCACTGCCGGTGGGATTCTCTCTCATAAGGTGGAGATGGTGGCTTCCGAGATAAAAATATGTTGCTCCTGATTGCAGGGAGGGGAAAGAAGGGGGTGAGGCAAGAAGCTATACCTGTCAGCCGTGTATCAGGCGGTTGTTGCTCGGTAGCCAGGATCCGAGCAAGCTGCCGTCAAGGATGTCGAGGACAGTCTCGTTTTTTCTATCGAAAGCCCTCCTGTATGCCTCGGAGACCCTATTATGGACTCTGATTAGAAGATCTCCAAAGGCATCAGCGTTTTCGCTCAAATAGATCTCATGGAACTCGTATCCTAGCGGACTCTTGCTCCCTTCAGAATCAACAAACCGTTCGTAAATCTCTTCATTTTTCAAATTATCTGCCCTTTCTCTATCAACGGCGACCATATAGGATTTTGCCGTATCTTCCTCTAGAAGTATCTCCACATGGGCCAGGTATTTTTCCTCGTTTATCTCTTTCAGAGCCTCGTTAGAGGTCTTTCCAGCATTGATCTTATTTATCATATCTATGTATATCTCTCCAGCATCGTCATAGTTTCTATACTCGCTACCGGCTAGTGCAGTTGACTGCCCCTCTACCATGAATCGGAGTTTGCTTCTGTCTGAAGCGTATATCTCTTTCTCTCCCTTTTCAGCACTTATAATTTCTTCTTCTTGTATTGCGTGTATAGATTCGTGTAACAGCACAGTGTTGAATTGATTACTGAGATATGCTTCTCTTACGTCCTTCCAGTTTTTCTGGTTGAAATTAATCTGTGGAATGTGTCCTATATCCCCATTCTTAACGACAGGTAACGCGTTGGTAGTGGCAGCGGTATACTTGTCTAACTCTTTGAATTCTGTTCTGGCGCCTACTCCCATAATGTCTAGTATATCCTTGACGAACTGCGTACCGTGATGCGTATTTTGTGAGCCCCTCATATCTATAACTAGGTCACCAAATAGCCGTAACCAGTATATAAGTGTTCGGTTCTACCATGTTTAGATTAACATAGGTAAGCTTAATTGACATGCGGATGTTTTTTGGTCAACCCTTCATATTTCCTACGTCCGGAAAAGCAGCTTACCCCAGCTTGAAGGCTTATCTTCACCGTTTAATTCAAGGATAGCGGGCGCTATCTTCGAGAGCTCCGGTTTAATTGTGAATTCTACATCCATGTCTTCTGCAAGTATGAAAGGAACCTTGCTGTAGGTGTGCGAGGTCAATTTGCCATCTTTCTCGTCCTTCATTTCCTCCGCATTTCCGTGGTCGGATGTCAGCATCATCACATACTTTGAATCCCGGCACTGGCTGTGCATTTTCTCCACACACTCGTCGACCTTTTCTACAGCCTCCACTGCAGCGCCGAAGTCTCCCGTATGTCCCACCATGTCGCAGTTCGACAGGTTCACAAGAACGAAGTCGTGCTCTCCTTTTTCCATGACCTCCAGTGCCTTCTCGGTTATCGCCTCCGCCCGCATCTCAGGGGTCTTGCTGTACACCTCTACCTTTGGAGACGGGAAGATCTTCCGTTTCTCTCCTTCGAATGGATCTTCTCTCCTGCCCGAGAAGAAGTAGGTCACGTGCGCCTCCTTCTCCGACTCTGCAATCCTGTACTGCTTTAGACCTCGGTTTCTGAGAATCTCTCCGAGGCTGTCTTCCACTACCTCCTTCCTGAAAGCCACAGGGTTGTCGAACTCGTTGCTGTACTGTGTCATAGACGCAAAGTAGAGGTCGCTAAAGTCTCTGGTATTGAATCTGTCGAAATCACGGTCTATAAAACATCTGGTGAGCTGTCTAGCCCTGTCAGCTCTGAAGTTGAAGAAGAAAACCGAATCGCTATCCTCTATAGTATTTTCCTCAATGACTGTTGGCTTCACAAACTCATCGGTCTCCTCTCTACCGTAAGATTCCTCTATAGCTTCGAGCGCGCTCCCTGATTTCAGACCTTCACCCTCCACGATAGCTTGGTACGCCTTTTTAGTTCTCTTCCACCGTCCGTCCCGATCCATCGCATAATATCTTCCAGATACAGTGCATATCTCTCCAGGCAGTTCTTCAAGCCTCTCCTGGAGCTGTTCAATATATTTTTTAGCTTCCTTTGGCTTCGTGTCTCTTCCATCAAGGAAGGCATGGATGCAGACCTCCTCCAGGCCTCTCTCCTCTGCAACTTCCAGTACTGGATAGAGGTGTTCTATGTTCGAATGGATGTTCTTGTCCGAGCATAGACCCATTACGTGAAGTTTTCCATCATTTTCCAGCGCATGGTTCACAGCATCAACAACCGCCTCCTTCTCATGGAATCTACCCTCCTCTATTGAATCCAGGATCTTCTTCGGCGTCATAGGGATGTTTCTTCCTGCTCCTATCTGCATGTGGCCGACTTCGGAACCTCCAAGACCTCCTTCTGGCAGACCCACATGTTCTCCATGTGCTGGAATCTCTACAGAAGGATATTCCTCTATAAGCCTGTCAAGAAACTTTGTGTCTGCCTGTGCTATAGCGTTCCCCTTTTTCCCTTCTCTAAGTCCGAAGCCGTCCATAACCACTAGGAGAACAGGTCTGTTCAGGCAAGGCATTTTATAGCTCCTCTATAAGCATCTCTTCTCTTGTATGTATCCTGTAGCCGTTTTCATCCTTGCAGACTCTTTCGGCTTCAGCCAGCTTGTTGGGCTTTTCCGCATATATGGTCATGATTCTGTCGCCCTTATCAACAGTGTCCCCTTTCTTCATGTGCAGATAGACTCCTGCACCCTTGTCCTTAGGTGCTCCAGCCCTTGAAGCAATCTTTGATATCTGTTTGTTGGATATATGCGTCACTATACCGTCCTCCTGGGCATGTACATCTCTTGTGTGTTTTCCCAGTTCTATATCTCCAGGTTCTATATCAGGATCTCCATTCTGCGCCTCTATGATTTCTTTGAATTTTTCCAGCGCTTCACCGGAGTTTATAATCTCTAGTGCATTTGGTTTTTCTCCACACATCTCCATAAGTATGTCTGCAAGCCTGATGGACTTTATCTTTAGGTCTGTAGGCCCATTACCTTTTAGAACTTTCAGGAAGTCTATACATTCCAGTTTAGGCCCTATACCTCTTCCTATTGGCTGGTCTCCTCGTGTTATTGTACATTCGACTCTCATGTTCAGCTTTTTTCCGATCTTCTTAAATTTCTCCGCTAGTTCTCTGGCCTGCTGGAGGTCTCCGACCTTTGATCCCTCTCCGTAAGGTATATCTATCACAACTCTGTTCGAACAAACAGACTTCTTTTTTGATAGTACCGAGGCTATCACCTGTCCTTCCGGATCCACGGATAGGGGATGTTCTGCCCTTATTATCTTGTCATCTACAGGAGAGAGTTTGACTGATCCACCCCAGACAAGACAGCCGTCGACCTTATCAACTATATCATGTATCTCGTCCAGGTTGAAATCAACGTCACAGAGCACTTCCATAGTATCTGCAGTTCCCGCAGGACTGGTTATTGCCCTTGAACTAGTTTTTGGAATTTTGACTCCTGTCGAAGCTATTATGGGTATTATTATAGGTGTGACGCGGTTTCCTGGGACACCTCCTATTGAATGCTTGTCCGCTATCAGGTCTTCCTCCCATTCGAGTGTTTTCCCTACTTCAACCATCGCCTGAGTGAGGTCGGCGACTTCTGACATCGAGAGGCCTTTAGAATACACTGCAGAGGCGTATGCACCCATCTCTATGTCCGAGAGCGCATTTCTGTCTATATCGGCCACTATCTCCTGAATCTCCTCTGTATCCCACTCCTTACCCTCCATCTTCTGGGTTATGTATTTAACAGACTGGGGCTTCGAGGCTATATTTACTGCTATATCCCCTGCAAGAGAATGGAGGTCTCTTGTAAGACCTATTTCTCCTTTGTCTACAAGGTGATATGTTGTATCGACTACTGCTATCTTGTGGCTACCGTCATAACCCAACCTAACACGATCCATAGGGTATATACCTAGTTCCTCTGCATCTCTGTGATTCATTATGACTGTTGGAGTTGCGGTCTCCATGTCTATTGGTTTTCCTTTTAGTTGCATTGTTTGTTCCTCTTTTTGCGCTGCAGGTTTTTATCTTCCATTCTATAACGGTGTTATACCACTAGTCTTCCACAATCTCCAGAAGTTCTCTGAACTCCTCTATCTTGTGATCTGGCTCCTGCCAGTTTGTATGCTCCCCCCTGTCGAAGCTCTCATTGAACAGTACGGTCTCTATACCCAGGGAGTTCCCTCCTGAGATATCTGCGGAGATGTTGTCTCCTATGACTACGGTTTTACCCTTTTTTGCATCCATAAGACACAGGGGAAGGGTGAACATAACTGATGCAGGCTTTTCCCTACCCACCTCTTCTGATGTTACCACTCGATCTATAAGAGACTCGATACCCAGCTTCTCTATCTTTTCCATTTGAGTTCGGACTAACTGATCGGTTATAACCACTATATCTGTTCCCCTACTCTTTATCCTCTCCAGTGTGTTCTCCACCCCTGGAAAGAGCTCCATCTCGTCCATGTAAGCCTTCCAGTAGCGGTCGCCTATCTTCAGGGGGTGGGTCTGCCTGTAGTTATCGTAACTTCTCAGCGCCTTCTTGAAGTAGATATACCGGTTGTGGCTGGATGCTGTTCCTTCTATCTCCTTTTTGGTCTTTCTTCTTCCATCCCTGTAGAGTTCCCTGAATTCCTCTAGGCTGAAGCTGTATCCTAGCTCCTTTGCCTTCTTCCATGCCTTTTTCTGCCCTTCTCTGTGACACTCTTTGTAGGGGTAGACCGTGTTGTCTAGATCCAGCAGCAGAAGCTCGGTACTCATTAACCTAAGATTTCCTCTCAAGGTTTAAATATGATCAGCCGAAATTTTGGTTCGGGAATGTCCGAAAAGATACAGCAGAAGGTGGTCAGATATGCTCCAGGGCTGGCTTCTATAACTCCTGCAAGGACTGGTAACTTAAGCGTTAGGAGGGGAGATCGCTTTGCAGTTACACCTACAGGTGTACCGTACGATGAGTTTGATAAAAAAGATGTTCCGGTTCTGAATCTGGAGGGCGAAAAGATAGAGGGGGAAATGGAGCCCACGAGCGAGGTTCCGATGCATACGCATATTTACTCCTCTTTAGAGGCAGGAGCTATTGTCCACGCACATTCTACATACGCTACAACCCTTGCAGTGCTTGGCAAGCCCCTAGAACCTGTCCACTACATGATCGTCCCGATGGGGGACAGAGTACCGGTAGCTGACTACGCCACATACGGAACGGAAGAACTCGCCGAGAACATCCTCTCCGCAATGAAAGAAGCCAACTCCTCCGCCTGCCTTATATCCAATCATGGAATGCTGACTACTGGAGAAGACATCGAATCTGCCTTTGAAAACGCTGTACTGCTGGAGAACCTGTCTAGAATATACTACCAGGCATTACAGGCAGGCAAACCTAGAACTCTTGATAGGGAGAACCTGGAAAAAGTAAGGGAAAAATTCGAGACCTACGGCCAGTCGGAAGGTTAGTCTCTCTGGAATATCTCCGGATACTCCTCTACAGCTCTTTTTGAAAGGTTTTCCGGAACCACAACTCCAAGTTCCGTTATTATCCCTTCTATAAACTTGGGTTTAACCTTCTCAAATGCAGGATTCCTCACATCAACACCTTGTGGAGAGTCTTCCCACACTTCTGAAGGAATTCTTTCCTCTATCTCTACCTCTAGACCTTTCTCTGTACCTGGAGCAAGTTTCCAGCTGTCGGTACATACAAAAAGAGGCACATCCAGGTCATGCGCCACGTTTGCTATCAGCTCGGAACCTATCTTGTTGTATACATACCCATCGAAAGTAACTGCATCCGCACCTATAAGCATGATATCCGACTTCTTAAGAGCAAACCTTGCAGCCGAATCCACAAAATGTTCCACATCCATATCAAGATCTGCAAGCTCCCTGGCGGTTGTCCTCCCCTGATATACAGGTCTTGTCTCTGTATTTTTGACTGATATCTCCTTCCCGTCCTTCTCCGCAGCCTTCAGTATAGAAGTGACGGTAGAAGAGTGGCAGTGGGTGTATACAGTAGTTCCATCATCCAGAAGCTCCTGACCTATCTCCGATATCTCCTTCTTGGATCTTTTGAAGTGTCCAAGCACTTTTTCAAACTCCTGCGTCTCCAGACAGTAGTTGACCGCATTCCTGAGAGCCGGTTCTGTGGGCCGAGTGTTCTTAAGCCTTTTCCCTGCCTCCTCAAGCCGTTTATGACCCTTTCCTTGTTCATACAGTTTCTTCAAGGCCTTGACAGCTTCAAGGGCTGTAGAAGTTGCGCCCTGTATCTTCAGCTCTTCGATCTGCCTGGCGATCTCCTCTACTGTCATCAATTTTAGGTATTGGGGATGCACTAATTTATTGTTTGAGGTAGAAGGTACAGACATGACCTCATGGGGGAGAACTCTAAAGAAGCTAAAGAGAAGAGGATATATAGAGTCCAAAAGAGTGGAACAAGCGCTTAGAGAGGTTGACCGGAGGAATTTTGTACCTGAAAAATACAGAGAAAATGCATATGAAGACAGACCTCTGCCGATAGGCCATGAACAGACAATTTCTGCTCCACACATGGTGGCCTGGATGACGGAGGCTCTGGATTTGAAGCCGGACGATAGAGTTCTAGAAATAGGCACAGGCTCTGGCTACCAGGCCGCAGTTCTGTCGAGACTTGTCTCAGAAGTCTATACAGTTGAGAGACTTGAGGAGCTCGCGGAACAGGCGAAAAAGAGTCTCCACGATTTTGAAAATGTCCAGGTCTTCCATAGAGACGGTTTTGAAGGTCTGGAAGAAGAGGCTCCGTTCGATAAGATAATATTAACTGCAGCTCCTCCTTCTATACCTGAGGTTCTGAAACAACAGCTTGTGGAAGGAGGAATTTTGGTGGCTCCTGTAGGTAAAGGCCTGAGCCAGATACTAAAGATTTGCGAGAAAAAGGAGGAAGAGTTTGTCGAGGTAGGATCTGAGAGAGGAGTGAGGTTCGTACCTATGAAAGAAGGGTAGGAAGGTTTTTAGGGGTTGATCCTTGTCTTTGACCCTTTGTAGAGTTGGCCCTATGCATGCCTCTAATAGTGTCTCTAAGGTTCTTGTATTCTCGAGGATAAGGTTCTTCCTCTAGCTGTCTATACGCTGTCAGCGCTGCATGTCCATTGTAGTAGTGCTTAAGTAGCTCTTGATCCCAAGTCTTCTCTATTTGCCTGGATATGAGTTTAAAGTAGTTGGAGGCTTTTTGATCTCGTTTCTCCTTTGGAACTGCTTTGAATTCCTCGTAGTAGTGTATTGCTATATGGGGATAGTAGGGGAGTTCTCTTCTTCTGTAGGATTTTGAGGTATATTCCTTGAGGCTGTCCACAGTTGACGTGCTCATAAGTAGGACATGCCGTGTTTTGTTCTCCGCAGTATCTGAATCGTATTCCTCTTCAAAATAGGCCTTTAGAGATTCTGAGGCGAAAAGCCCAAGTTTGTAGGGGTTTTCTGATAGCTTGCTGTTTTGATTTCCTGTTACGTCAAGTTCCTCCATTATCTCCGGAATTCTCCAAGGGTTTTTCATCTTTTTCCTCATCCAGCTGATGTAACCATGTTTTTCCAGATGCTGTTCGAACTTTGTAAGGGCCTCTCGTGGAGCACGTTCTATATCCTTAGGGTCTGGAGAAGATGACCTTCTCCACGAGGGTGAGTTAATGGCGCAGTGTATACCATGAGTTACTTCGTGCCTTATTAGGGCTTTGAGTGCTGAGCTTACTTGGTCTACACTAGATGTTTCGTCCTTGACTATATGTCCTAAGTAGCTTGAGTCTATCTCGATTGAGGGTTTATTATGGGCGTAGTACATCCCGTCATAATCTTCTTCCAGGGAATTGAACTGTATATGCCCAACATTCAATTCTTTTATTTTTCTACTTTCAAGATAGCGTTGATAGTCGTTCTCAATTTTTTTCTTCTGTCTTTTTTTCTCTTCTTCGAGTAGCTTGTCGTACTGTATGAAGCTTTCTAGAGTATTTCTAAGCAACCTGGCTGTTTTCTGCTTAGAGGGTATTTCAACACCCGGATCGTACACGATTCCGTAGTTCTTGTATTCGGCCTCAAAGAAGTTTCCGTTTCCTACTTTTCCTTGTCTCAACTCGGGCTCCTGGAACTTTAATCCGCTTGCCCTCTCCACATTTTTTACTGTCCTGTCATATATGTTCTGCAGCATTTGGTTTACACCCGTTTTTTTATCGTTTAGCTTTTTCGGGTGCACTTATAATAAGTTAGGTTATATCCGATTTTAATCTTACAGATATTAATCTATAGGAAGGCAGTTTAACCTATGTAGAAAATTCGGTACTAGGAGAGAGTCCTTTCCCTACATATACTCTCCCAGTCCTTTTTGAGACTCCTTCATGGATTCCTCTATCTTCTCTGCAGTAGAATTCACTCTGTCCTCTGAGAAGTCATGCTCTTCGACAAGAACTTCGACAATCCTTTCCCTGTCCAGCTCCCCGAACTCAAATGAGGCCTCCCTGTCCACTGGAGGATCCTGGAAGAACTTCAGAATCTCCTGAGGATCATTCTCCGGTTCCCAGTCCTCCAGCTTATCGTCTTCCAGTAGCTTCTCAAAGCTGTCGTACTCCTGGACAAGTTTATATCCTGTCTTCGGACCGATACCCTTTACACCTCCGGGATCAAAGTCTGTGCCTATCATTATAGCCAGCCATATCAGTTTCTCCCTGCTGATACCTAGTTCTTCCAGCGCCTTCTCTGACTCTATCTTTTCAGGTACGACCTTTCTGTACTTCTGCTTCCCAGGAATCTTCCTCTTACCTGTGATCGTCAGGTTCCTTACAAGCCTGTCCGCACCGAAGAGTAGAGCATCCCAGTCCTGACCTCCTACAGCCCAGGTATCTCCGTTCCTGTTCATCCAGGCCGCCTGAGCCTCTCCTTCGCTTGGTGCCTGGATATATGGAACTCCCATGGCATCAAGAAGCTTCTTCGACTCTATGATCATATCCTCTGTAAGCTTTGAGCTCTGCGTGGCCTTCTTGTACGCCTTCTTCAGCTTCCCCTCTTCTTTCAGCTTCTTCCATTCCTCCCTTGCATTCTCTCTCTTCTTCCTCCTCTCCTTTGCCTCCTTGGACTTCAGCTTCGGCGCCTCACCGTCAAAGATATACACAGGCTTTATGTTCTTCTTAAGAAGCTTCCCTGTCCGGTAGAAAAGCCCAGAAAGGTGTGAGGTTATGTTTCCGTTTGAATCCTTCAGAGGGGTGCCGTCCCTCTGCCTGATGATAGACAGGAACTGGTAGATAGTGTTCATGGCGTCTATACCTATCTTTCTGTTGTTCATGTGCTCGAAGCTTATCTCCTCTGTATCTACAAGTTCGCCGAGGTCGGATCCCATTTTACCCCTTTAACCAGTTGCTTCTGCTGGGAATACTTAAATCTTAAGAAGGAAGTTAGTTCTGTAAGAGAATTCAATGAAAATATCAGTGCGCCGGTGGTCCAGTGGCTAAGACTCGCGCTTGCCAACCAACTGCCGTAGCAGTTGGCAGTACAACCCACCTACGGTGGGCGCTCAGCGGAGCTGAGAAGATGTTTCCAACTGCCTGTGGCTGAGAAAAGGGCAAATTGCGCGCGACCCGGGTTCAACTCCCGGCCGGCGCACTTCCCTTCGGTCAGTGCTTGACTCCGCATTCTCGTTGAGAATGGGAGAAGGCGCATCAGGTTACGCTTATTGGACGTAGACGGTTAGCGGAGCTAATCGACTTTTGGTGTGAAACTACTGCGTGTGGTTCTTAGAGAATGCAGTGCGCTAATTGCCTTCTCAAAGAGAAATCAGTGGGGAGCATCGAACAAAGTGTTTGATCCTTGGGACTGTCGTTCTATGTCCATGTCGAGAATTCATTAAGAGCGGACGTCAAGCCCTAGTGTTCCTTAGAATATATGAACTCCTTGAATCCCAGAACCAGCGCTATAGCCATGAAAGCTATGAAGGCGCTTAGAGGAACGTGCATAGGTCTGAGGACGAAGAAATCAAGGTTGAACTGGTATCCCATGGAACACGGTATGGCAAGTCCACATCCCTGTGTAGGGTCGAACCTCACCAGAAGGTGATGGTAGAGGGATATCGGAGCGCCTGCGACTGCTAATGACAGAGCCACGCGTCTCAGCCAGATATTCCTCCAGAGGACAGCTATGCCGAGAATGAGGACTAGAGGATACATGAAGACGCGCTGATACAGGCAGAGAGTGCATGGAGACCATTTCAGGATTTGAGAGGTAAATAAGCTTCCTGCAGTAGCTATAAGACCTATGAGGAACGCTATCTCAATACCTGCTTCATCTATCAATCTCCCGGTTTTTTCAAACAAGATTTTCAACCTCTAGAAGTGCATCCCGTTTTCAGTTTGGCCCCATATCCATGTTCATCTTCGCATCCTCCGACACATGAATGGTATCGGTCGCTTTTACGGTCTTTCCATCGACAGCATATTCCCTGTGGTCGTTAGTGTTCAGAGTGACCTT
>CAZWHR010000009.1:10684-17776 GCA_964633675.1 uncultured archaeon
GTAGCTTTTATTGTGTGGTTACCCGGTTCCAGCTTTGGAAGGTGGTACCATTCCCCGTATGCTCGGCTGATCTTTACATCATCGACAAACACATGAGCATGACCTTCTCCCATGACATGCTCACCGCTGACGCTTTCCGGGGCAAGTTCAAATTTCTCGGTGGTTATATGGACGTTAAAGTGCGTTGGCATCATGGGATCCCGCTGTACATCTATAGAAACAGAGGGCGCTTCCTCGGCAGGCACGTTCAACCTGTCGTGGCGGTGCTGGCCTGCCAGGGAGATGTCCAGAGGATATGCGTTCAGGGTCTGCCTTGCAGCAGTTTCTTCAATATTAGCTGTAATCTGTTGTCCTCCAAAAACCCCTAGTATTACTCCCAGGACAGCTACGACTACCAGATGTGTTGCTCTTCTAATATCCATATGGAGAGAACTTGGAAGGTAACCTTATAAGCGGTTCTATAACAAGGCCGAAAGTGTTTCTATTAGAGCTGCTCCCAGGTGTCTATGAACCTGTCCGTGAACTCGGATATTATTGAGCCACCGAACCTCCTCAAAGCATCTATAGTTATCTCGGTATTCCTGTAATACTTTTTTCTACCTTTTACAGATGCTTTAACTATATTTTCCTCTCTGAGAACCTTTAAGTGTTTTGAAGCTGTTGATAGAGGGATTTCCAAGGACCGGGAGATCTCCGAGGTAGACCTTCTGCTCTTCATATATAGATGTGATATTATACTCCCTCGTTTTTCGTGGTTCAAAGCTGCAAGAGAGCTGTGTAGTTCAGAGGGCACTTTCCTTGTGTAGATGCGCCTGTAACCTCTGATATCTCTGCTCTGGAGCCTCTGGTCTTTCCTGATGTGGTGGTAGACTGTTCCTGTTGAGCATTCTGCCTCCCTTTCCAGTCCGCGGAGATGTATTCCGGGCCGGTCTTTTACCACCTCATAGATCTTGCCTCTCATCTTAACACCCCGTAGAAAAGCGCCAGTATGATACCCAGGTTTAGAAGGTGCGAGATAGCAGAAAGTCCGGAGAAAGAGCCCCACACAACCCTGAAAGTTATTAGAAGCTCCTTCAAGGTGAAGAGGCCAAAAGCGCAAGATATGAGGAAGAATTTCCAGTTGTTCCGGCGCCTGTAGGCCTTGATAGACAGGTAGAATATTAGAGAGGCTATCAGGAGAGTTACAAAATGGAGTCCTATGTCAATTATCGATCCTTCAAATCCCATAGATAGTACTTCTCTTTCTAAATAAAAGTATAAAAAATTGGTCTGGATGGACGGAGTGGAGAAGTCACTAGACCGACTTAAATCCTCGGGGGTTGACGGGTCGAACAGCTTTCTTTGCGAAAGATGTGGCACGCAATAGACGGCCAGCGGATCTAACCGACTTTCTGTCCCGTATTGTATCGTGTATTTTTTACAGGTGCAGTGAGGCGCACTAGTTATATCTCCACAAGACCAAGGCTTATCTTCAGCGCCCGATCTACCTCTTTCATCTTCTCGTCAGGCACTCTACCGATTTTCTCCAGAACTCTCTTATCTATATCTACTGTTGCCAGCTGGTTTAGAAGCATTACGCTTTCATTATCCAGGGAGGTTGTCTCTGAGGATTCTACCTCCACATTTACCGGGTATACCTCATCGTAGCTGCTAGTGAGAGGCGCAACTATAGTTGTAGGAGAGTACTTGTTCCCCTTGTCGTTCTGGAGCACCACTGTCGGTCGAGTCTTCCCCTGCTCTGACCCTTTTGAGGGATCAAGGTCTACAAGAACTATATCTCCTCTTCGTACTTCCATAATATCAGTCTATATTATCCTCTGTAACGCCTAAGAGTTCCTCAGAAACCTTTCTGTCCCGTTCGGACATTTTTTTATATCCTTCTTCCAGTTTTTGAGATATATCCTTCTTTTCTATTGTTATATCTCCGTCTCTATCCTCGATTATAACCTTGTCTCCCCCGTTGATTCCTTCCTCTTCCCGTATCTCTTTTGGTATCGTCACCTGCCCTCTCTCCCCGACCGTCCTTTCTCTTGCTATGGACATGTGTATTCATATCTAATTCATATTTTTAAGGTTTTTCCCTATATAACGATGTTATATATTGATTGGTTGAACCTTATTAGGTTACCTTTTCTAAGCATGATTTAGAGGTTTCAAAATGAGCGAACTTGGAGAAGCATTTCAGAATGTCATAGGTAGCGTTGTAGCTGCAGTAGTGATGCTTATCCTTGCGATCCTGTCTTTCTTCCTCGTAGTGTATGTAGTGAGTGTAGGAAGCGGATTTGCCGGAGTGCAGGCCGATTCTAACTTTGTGGTGCTTTCCGCATCACTTATAGTGTCGGCAGGCATACTTGCAGGCATCCAGGTCTAGCGTTGCCGTTGCCTTTTCTTTTTTTAGAATTCCCTAGTTAATGATCGGCAGAAACTTTCTGCGTAAAATTCAGTCTTCTATAACAATATTTCTTGCTGCTTCTTCACCCCATTCAAACAGTTTTTCGGGCTCGTTCTCCCTGACTTTCTCGATATCTGCGTGGGTTTCTGGATATTCTGGAGCTATATCTACACACCCGGCAGGTATCTTTGAACCTTTGTGCGTTCCTATATCCTTTGCCTCCTCTATAATGTCCTTCTTGTCCATAGATATTAGAGGCCTATGAATGGGGGTATCAACGGCTTTTGAAGCTACCTTGAGGTTTGAGAGGGTCTGACTTGACTTTTGGCCTATTGCTTCTCCTGTGACTATTCCTTTACATCCTTCCTCTTCAGCTATGATCTCCGCCACACGGTACATGAACCTCCTGTAGTGCAGCATCCGTGTATCTCCTGTTTTATCCATCAGCTCTTCGATAAATTCTCCTGCAGGAATCCTTCTAACCCGCATATCTCGATTAGGTGCATAGCTCTGCAGTGTATCGGCTATATCCATAACCCGTGCTCGATGATCTGGACCACCGTACTCTCCGAGGTCTATATAGACTGGGACAATCTCTGCACCTCGCTTCATAGCCCTCCAGAGAGCTACAGGAGAATCATATCCTCCGGAAAGAAGCCCTACAAGCTTCCCCTGTGTCCCTACTGGCAGTCCTCCAGGACCTCTCTTTTTATCCATAAATACATAGGCCTTATCCTGCCTGCAGTCCACTTGGAACTCTATACCTGGGTCATCAAGATCGACTTCCGGTTCAACTCCCTCTACCTGATCCATGACTGCCTGGCCTATTTCTCTCTCCAGATCCTGGCTTGTGAAGCTGTGTACGTCTTTCTCACCCGCCCTCCTTACGTTCATCGCAAAGCTCCCGCCATCATACTTCTCTTCTGCCAGCTCCAGAACCTTCTCCTGGATTTCATTTTTCTCTGCTGGTGTCTCTATAACTGCGCTTGTAGAAGAAACTCCAGGAACATCTGCGACAGCCTCCGCAGCCTTTTCAGGATTTTCGGTCTCTATTATTATCCTCGACCAGGCTCTTTTGGCTCTTCCATCTATATCTCTATCTCTCAGAATATTCTCTATGTTAGTGGATAACTTCCTCTCCATCTTCTTCCTGACCTGGTTGCTCTTGATACCTATCTCGTCGTATCTGACGATGGCTTTGTCTGGCTCCGGCATCTCCATTATCCGGGTGGGCTACAAGATATTTAAAGAAACCGTTAGGACTTACGGAGAATACCTGTTCAATGTCCTCGGGAACGGAATCGTGTCCCTGATATGATCCTGGTTGCAGATCCACCTGACCAACCTCTCGACACCCAGCCCAAAGCCCGAATGAGGTATAGAACCGTACCTCCTCAGATCCAGATACCATTCATAGTCCTCCAGAGGAATGCCCTGCTCCTTGATGCGCTCCTCCAGTGCTTCCACATCGGTCTCCCTTTCTGAACCACCTATAACTTCCCCGAAGCCTTCCGGCGCTATCATATCGTTGTTCAGAACAACATCAGGATTATCTGGCTTTGGCTTCATATAGAAAGTCTTGACCTCCATCGGATATTCTGTAATTATCAGTGGAACCTTTCTATCCTCTGTTAGGTGTCTCTCCTCCTTTGTACCGAGGTCTTCACCCCATTCGATGTCGAAGCCCTCGTCCTGCAGCTTTTCCACTGCTTCTGTATAGGTCATCCTTGGGAAAGGAACCTCGACCTGTTTCAGCGTTTCGGGATCTCTTCCAAGCGCTTCAAGCTCCTCAGGGTTCTTCTCCACTACTTTATCTACTATAAATTCTATAAGCTCCTCCTGCATCTCCATGTTGTCCTCGTGGTTTTGCCAGGCTCCTTCCCACTCCAGATGCCAGTATTCCGTCAGGTGCCTCCTTGTCCGGGACTTTTCCGCCCTGAAAGAAGGAGTGAGCGAATAGACGTTCTCGAGCGAGTATATCAGCGCTTCCAGGTATAGCTGCACGGACTGAGACAGGTAGGCCTCCTCGTCAAAATACTCGACCTCGAACAGCTCTGTACCTCCCTCACAGGCGTTCGGGGTAAATATAGGTGGGTGAACCTCGTATGCTCCGGTGATATCGAAGTACTGCCTTGCGGCATCCAGTATGGTATGCCTGACCTTCATCATGTTGGTTATGTCCTTCGATCTTATCCATAGGTGCCTGACATCGTTCAGAAACTCGGTGCTCTGGTCCTCCGTTATCGGGAACCTCTCCGCCTTGTGAACTATCTCCAGGTTCTGGCCTTCGATCTCGTATCCTACTGGAGACCTCTCATCCTCCTTCAGTGTGCCTTTTATCTTCACTGCGGACTCCAGTGTTGCGTCCAGCGCATTCTGGAACGCTCCTGGATTTTCATCTTTCTTGAATACCGCCTGTATGGTGCCGGTGGAATCTCTAAGCACAATAAATGCTATGTTCTTCGAGTCCCTCTCACGGTATACCCATCCCTTGAGCTCTACCTCTTCCCCGATCTTCTCGTCCTTGAGTATGTCCTGGATCTTTGGCATCCTTCCGACAGAGATTGCTTGGGAATTTTTAAATAATATGGGCTTCCTGCGCAGTATTGACCTCTCCTTTTTGAATCTTCCGGTTCTGGTTGTCGACCAAGGTTAACAACTATATGTTGTGGTGTGGCGCAGGGAAAACCCTTATATATGGGTTTCCCCCATGTGGTATACAATAGTTTAAGGCCGTGACATTCAGGGGTTGTAAACTTCCGATAGGGGAGAGGGGGATTTAGTTGAGACTAAAAGACATATTCCTAAAAGAGATTGAGGTTTTCTTGAATCTATTCTCTGCTCTCTTGAACTTTCGAGGTGAAGAATTTTGACAGATTTTGATGATGTGGATGAGTTCCTTGAGGACAACAATAAACACATGGAGATGACTCCAAAACGTCTTAATCAGCACCGAAAGGCCCAGAAAAATGATGGTTATGATCAGGAAGGCGAGAGACTGGGTCGTGTGTTAGTTCTACCGAATCCTGCTATCGGCCGTGTGTATGGCGCACAGGTACCGGACGCACTTGCTAAATTCCTAGAGAATGAACCTCCTATTGAGGATATAGTTGTCTCCGATCCATATGTATATACTCCCCGAACAAGGAGCAAAGTTAAGAGAAAGGACGCAAAGCTGGCTCTTAGGGACGAAATATATGATGTAGAATTCCCTGACCTTGATGAAGCGGAAGTCACTGATAGGATGCGCATGAAAAAGTATACTAAGCAGTATATCCAGAAATTGGAGGAAGGGATCAAGAATGCTACTCCTAGCGGTTATAGAGACTGCAATCTCCATGTAGTTCTAGGAGAACATGCTAAAAACCAGATGCACGACCTATTGGAATCCAAAGTTCAGGCGTATAAGAAGGACATGAAGGACATACAGAGAAAGCTGGCGGAGAAGGAAGAGGCGAAGGAGAAGAAACAAGAACAGCTGGATGAAACTATCGAGGACCTTGAGGAGTTCCTTGAAGGTGAAGAGATCCAGAACAGCGAGCACGTGATAGAGGACTTGAGAGAGGGTAATTACGATGAGGTGGACTTAGAAGAAGTTGATGAAGCAGGCGAGACTGTTAATCAGGTTAACAAACTAGTGCAGTCTATCCAGGAGCTAAGCGAATCTGTAGAGGACTTGTACGATCACTACAGAGAAGAGGAGAAAAATCTACAGGAGATGAAGAGGCAAAAAGATAGTTACAACCTTCAGAAAATAAACAACACTTATATGACTAGCTCTAAGGAGGAGCAGGACCTATTGGAGAGGACGTTTAGTGAGTATGCCGAGGAAATCCACAACCTCGGTAACGTGAAGAACATCTTGGTGGACGGAGAGATAGAAGTCAAAGGAAAGAAGATACATCTGGTTAATAACAACCGACGGACCGATAATCCTGTGAAATCTGCTCTAGATGATTTGAAGAAAGAGTATGAGGGTGATGCTGACATCGTAATTGAGCTCTATCACGGTCCTTTCAAGTTTGAGGCACAGAGGAAGGAAAGAGGAGGAACGGATAATACTATATTTATTGAAACAGGAGACCTGCATAATCCTGAAGGTCTGGAGGAGATGATTTCGAAAGACGCTAAAAGTCCAAAAGATGTTGTCAGATATATGAAATATGATGGAGACTTATTCTCTCCCTCCGCACTTATCTTAGAGTGGGACAATGATGACCAGTACAGGCTCAGAGAGCTTGAGCTAGGATATCTCCTCAACCTACAGGAAGCGATTGAGGAAGGGGATGATGAAAAGGTGCAGGAATATTTGGAAGCTAAGAACCCCTTAAAACCCGATGAAGAGGAACATGCCGAGGAAAACGATGGTGAATGGACTGATGTTGTGGGAGATCTCCATATAGGCTGTAATCACAGCAAGACACTCTGGAACAAGCCTTCTTCAGATGCTATGGCGAAGGCTGAGTTAGAATGGATAGAGAAAAACGGTTATCCCGATAACCTAGTTCTTACTGGAGATATTGTGGATGGCACACATACTTATCCAGGTCATTCCAACAGCCCCAATACACTTGCTCCTTCTGAGGTAGATGATCTTCTTAATCTAGTGGATGACTTTGCATCAGAGTTACCGGAGGAGGAAGAAGAGGAATACAGAGATTTTGCTCAGAGATATATAGCCAAATTCTCTTCCCGTGCTG
>CAZWHR010000009.1:17786-20914 GCA_964633675.1 uncultured archaeon
TTAGATAACAGAGACCAGCAGATGGAAGAGGTAAAGACCGATCTAATACCTAAGTGGAACGAGATACGAGAGCAGGGCGGGAAGATAATCATCGCATCTGGAGACCATCACAATAGGAGCGACAGACATCGTGCTTCTGAGGAAGCTCTAGCTATACGTTCAATGTTTCCTAAACCTGAAGAGGGCGGCTCTCACAAAGAGAATATAGAAGTTATAACCGGGGAAGGTAGCGGAGGAGGGTTTGAGACGACTTCTAAAGGGTCTGATATCTTCGTTTCCCATGCTGTTTCAGGAGGCAGGTATGATGCGGCACAGAATGCGATAAGCCACTTTGAGAATATAAAGAGAGAGTATGCGAGATTAAATGTGTCGGGAGACGACCACAAACTTGCTGGAGGCAGCGTATACAAGGGAACAGATGAGGACGGAAACCCTGAATTCATGAAGATACTTAGGAATGCTGGAGCACAGCCTTCCATCAACCTGTTACCCAAGATAGGTGCTCTAGACAGTCCTAGAGGGTTCATAAGAGCTTACGATGATGAAGAACACGGATACACAGAATATCACCCGGTTCTAGATGAGCAGCTCACATCAAGAGCATTAGGGATATTTATGGATGAAGGTAGATAATTAGGTGCGAGGAGGTTTTTAGAACCTCCCTAAAGAACCTGAGTTAGACACCCTAAGATTCCTCGTTTTCTCTCTTTCCTTCTCTTCTTTCGTCATGCTCAAAACTAGCTTCTCTCTCCCTAGATCGATCTCTATCTTCTGGCCTCTTTTCCTCGTACTTATCTTCTTCCTTCCGGTATCGTTCCTTTTCTTTCTCTTTCCTAGGTTCTTCATCCTTCCGAGGTGTAGAACTTCCAAATATGCGCATTATAACAGAATAACCGCCTGCTACAAGACTGTATCCTACAAGTACTCCTCCTATTACCAGGAAACCTGTTGATATATATCCCAGAACCAGGGTAACGTCAAAGGGTAGCGGCGACTTGGCTGCTGATGCGCCTACAGCGCTATTTACCAGTGTAAGCACGTATCCTGCCAGCGCTATGAACAGCCCGATAAACAGGTTTGCTATCTTTCCCATCTCTGTAGGGCTTTTTGGGTATCCGGGGTTAAATATCTCACCGTTCATCCCTCCGTAAAACCGGTTCAGGAACATTTCGGACCACTTATAAACAAATAAACTTATAAGTTAATAAGTTAATATGTTTATCAGATATAGATGTTTGACCTCTCGATCGATGAGACCCCGAAGAGAAAGCTTTTGAACCTGTTGCTGGAGGAGAGTAGAAGTCTCTCGGAGCTTTCGGAGGAGATGGACATGTCCAAGTCTGCTGTCCTAAAGCACCTGGATTCTCTGGAGGAGGCGGGGGTTGTCCGGAGCTTCAAGGAGAAGACAAGCATCGGTAGAAGGAAAGTATACGATATAAAGAGCTTTTCCACCTGTATATCTATATCTGAAGAGGGTTATGCAATTTCCTTCCAGGCTGGAAGCTCCCTAGATCCTGATTTTCCTCTTGTAAACCAGATACCTCAGAAGGAACTTAGAGAAGAAGTTAAAGAGTACCTCAGAGGGCTGAAGATCACTGATAAGGAGTTTTCCGTTGTTATATTTGGTTCTGTAGCCAGAGGCGAGGCCACCTGGAAGAGCGATATAGATGCTGTCCTCTTCTCGGATAGCTGGGACGGGGAGAAGGAACAGGTACTGGAGAAGATGTCTGAGGTCTCGATGAGAGAGGATGTCGAACGCTCTATGAACCCGCATTTCCATAGCTATGACGATCTGGAAAATCCCGCTAGATTGATAAAGGAGGTGAAAGAAGAAGGAATGATAGTACATTCCAAGGGAGATGATAGGCTATGGAAGGATCTGGAGAGGTACAGCAGTATATAGATAGCGCGAGGTCCTGGCTCCGTGCAGCGAAGCGGTCTTCAGATATCCCGGAGCCTTCTATTTTCCTAGCACTGCATTCTCTTGAACTTGCTGCCAAGGCTGCACTGCTGGCGGAGACCGGTGAAGAATACAGAACCCACAATATAGGAGGAGAATTTGGTAGGTTCTTCAAGGAGGAGATAGGACGAGATAGGTGCAGAGAACTGAACAGGAAGCTGATGAAATATGATCCTGTGAGGTATCCGGGTACCGAGTTGGAGGGAGGAGAAGTGGAGGATATCTTGAATTTTGCGGACAGTTTTGTGAGTCGGACTGTCCCTGGCCTTCTAGACAGCAGACGGTAGTCCGGACCACGACCTGGGTCAGTTATTTAAAGCTTTGCAGGTCATTGGGAGGTAGAAGGTTCTCCCGAACAGGGATTTCTACACCACCAACCAGGTGTATATAGATGCAAAAGACACAGATGCAGAACGCAGAAAAAAGAGAGGAAATGGCAAACATGGAGACAGGAACCACAACTCTGGGTATAGCTTCTAGCGATGGAGTTGTACTTGCAGCAGATAATAGAGCAACCATGGGCCACCTCAAAGTTTCAAAGAGGGCTCAGAAGGTATTCAAGATAGATGATGGTATTGCACTAACTATTGCCGGTTCTGTAGGAGACGCACAGAAGATAGTAAGGGTCATGAAGGCACAGCTGAAGCTGTACAAATTGGAGACAAAGGAGATCTCTGTAAAAGGAGCTTCCACACTGCTCTCCAATATCCTCCAGGAGTCAAAGATGATGCCATTCATGAACCAGTTCATAACCGGTGGTATAGGAGGCGATGGTGAAGGAGTTCTCTATGACCTTGATCCGATGGGTGGGCTTATGGATCATGAGACTTTCACCGCAACAGGTTCCGGATCTCCGACAGCCTACGGAGTTCTTGAGGATCGCTACGACGAGGACATGTCTCTTGAAGAAACTATAAAACTGGCTGTAAGATCAGTGCAGGCAGCTAGCGAGAGAGATATAGCCTCTGGAGATGGAATAGATGTAGTGGCTGTTGACGAGGACGGCTACAGGGAAGTGCCGGCCTCCAATGTAGAAGAGTACATGGAGTAGCAGGTCTAGAGACGAAATCCAAAAACCATATTTCGAGAAGTGATTTTCTGTGACAGGGCTAGAAGAAGTTCAGGAGATGCTCCCTAGCAACGCTATGATTCAGGAGGCGAAGTACGA
>CAZWHR010000010.1:0-17345 GCA_964633675.1 uncultured archaeon
CTCTCAACTCTTTCAGACGGAAAACACAACGTTACAGTATGGGCGAACGACAGTGCAGGCAATTACAACAGCACCACCACATGGTTCAATATAGACACCAAAAAACCCTCAGAAACACTTACACCGCAAAAAAACGAAGTTGACAAAGGAAACGGCATAACTATAGATTGCAGTGCCTCTGACAGCTCAGGGATAAAGAGCAAAAAACTAAAGGTAACCGATCCAGACGGAGACACTTACACACCCAACTGCGGAGAGGAATTCACCCAGACCAGTAAAACCGGTACCTACACTGTAGAATTCAAAGCAACGGACAACGCAGGGAACACAAAAACGAAAACCAAAAGCTTCGAAGTAACCTCAACATCTGGAGGAGGACAAGAAGAGGAAGAAGGAGAAGAAACCTCTGCATCAACCCAAAAAACATGGATCGGCGTTGACTCAGGTAGTGAAAACCAAATGACGGTAAGCAGTAGCAAAATAGACCAGATATCAGTCCAAGAACTAAGATTCACCTGCAACAACCCCTCAGACCAAATAACACTAGAAATAGAACACATACCCGAACAAACAATCAAAGAAACCCTAAACAACACACCAAACCTCACAGTATACCGATACTTAGACATCAAAGAAAAAGGCCTAGACCGATGCCGACCAGACAAAATAGACACAAAATTCGCAATCATAAGAGAATGGCTAAAAACCCACAACCTCCAGCTAAAAGACGCTAAAATATACAGACACCACCAAAACCAATGGCAACAAATCGACACACAAAAAATAGCAGAAACAGAAGCCAACATCCAATTCCAAGCAGCACTACCAGGATTCTCCTACTTCGCCATCGTAGTACAACCACAAAAAGAAGACGCAACACAAGAAATCAGCAAAAAACAAAAATGCCCACACGAATGCTGCACAGCCAACCAAGACTACCAAACCAAAGAATGTGGAAGCAACCAAATATGCCAAAACAACCAATGCATAAACAAAAAACCCAAAAACGCCACCGAAGACACAACACCTGAAAAACCACAAGAGAAAGGCATAGGAAACCTCTGGTGGATACTCCTACTAATAGCACTAATCACAGCAACATACCTCTGGCAAAGAAAAAAGACTAGGAAATAACTCTTTATAGCTCAAATATATTAATAGAGTTTCAAAAACATCGGTTTAAACCAGGAAAATAACTGCTTTTTCTGTTTTTCGATCCACCTATCCACACAATCTTGCCTTGTTTCCGACAATGGTTAAAAAGCTTTTTCTTAAAGTTTTCTCTTGGTAGATAAAATGGAAAACGAAGACGAGGTATCATATCGGAAAGGAGCGCTAGAGGCCCTAGTAAACGAGAAGATGGAGCTTTCCCGGCTTCTGAACATAGTTAACTCGCTTATAGAAAATCACGCAGAGGTTCTGAGCAATCATGGCGTGGATGTGGAGGAATTTGTTAACAGCATAATTGAGAAGCAGAAGCAGAAGGCTCAGCAGGCCCAGGAAAGACGCGATTCCGGTGGAGGACGGAGAGAACAGCGTTCCGGAAAAGGAGGCCAGCGAGATCAAAGGCAAGACCAACATTCTAGAAATAGCGGTCAGAGAGATTTTTCACCTGGAAAAAGGCGTGGTGGGGATGAAGAAGATCTGTCTGGCGACCTCCTAGAGCCGTAGAGGAACATTTAGGGGAGAGACATCTACATCAGATTACATCAGATGTTTTTCTTCCCACCGTTTGAGTTTCTCCTGATCGATATCTATTTCTCTAGACTCTTTATGTTCTTCCTGAGAAGACTTTCTATAGAAAAATGAAGTTAAACCGCCAAATATGAGTCCGAACAGGTGGGCCTCAAATGCGATGCCTGCTTCTGCACCCACACCTACTAGGTTGGTAGCCATCCACCCCACCAGTACAGCCCACATTGGCAGAGGAACCCCCCAGAACAGCCCAACTTTTCTAGGCTTCAGAACTGCCAGGAAACCTACTATCCCAGATATTGCTCCTGAAGCACCAAGAACCCTGGTACCTGGATAGAATATGAATGCAGATATCCCGGCAGCAACTCCAGAAGCCAGGAAAAGTACTGCAAATTTCTTTGAACCGATATAATGCTCCAGAATAGTTCCGAAGACGGTGAGGAAGAAGAGGTTGTTCAGGAGATGCATGTAGTCTGTAGGAGAATGGACAAATGCGTGAGTTATTATTCCCCAGGGTTCAAGCATAAACCTTGAAGCAGTGAAGGACATGAAATCTGTGAACCAGGGCACAAGCAGCTGAAAGAGATAGAGGAATATAAGAATAGCGCCGAGCTTCAGAGAGATATAGTGGTTTGTACGACCCTCTACTTCATGACTCATCTTCCAATCGTAGAGAGTATCTCTGCAGCTCTGTCCTGATCTAGCGCCAGGATGAAGTTTGAAAGCCTTGGACCTTGATCTCTTTCTAGGAAGCACTGATAGGCTGCCTGGAAGAACTGCCCAGTCTCAATATCATGTCTATCGGGCAGGTCAAAAAGCAGATCTTCGAGATCGTCCTTTTCATCGAAATCCTGCTCTTCCAGAGCTTCAGCAAGCTCCTTTATGGCTTCCTTCTGACCTTCCGTGAGATCCTCTATTACCCCCCCTGATACCTCTTCCTTGATGTTGTACCTGTATTTCTCCGGAGCGTGCTCCTCAGCCCATTTCTGGGCCTTCTCCATTCTCTCCACTATCTGTTCCTTCTGCTCCTCTGAAAGCCCGCTCTCTATATGTCCGGTCCTCTTCAGTGATTCGATAACTGTGGTTCTCCACTCCTCTTTAGGCCTGGTCTGCGCCAGGAATGCAAGGTGGTCAAAAGGCGCTCTTGCAGGTCTCTCTTCAGGAATATCGACCATCGCCAGTTCATATACCCTCTTCAGATGTTTCCTCTTCCTCTCGTTGTCGATTTTCTCCGGATTGAAGTAGACGCTCTCCACATGGTCGAACTTCTCGTATATAGAGATTATATCCTCGTCAAAGGCTATGTTGAATTCCTTGTTTGGCTTAGTCTCGGAAAACAGGAAGCGTATCGTCTCAGGAGTGTAGACTTCCTTCAGCTCATTTAGAGTTACATTGTCTCCTGATGAACTGGACATCTTGCCCTGCAGGCCTTTAAGAGACACGAAGTCATACATCTGGTATACAGGCGCTTCCTGGTCAAAAACCTGCTCAACTATCTCCTTGCCAGTATCCCTGCTCGAACCCGAGGCCGAATGATCCTTACCTCCCGGCTCGAAGGAGACATTCTCGTATTTCCACCTCATGGGCCAGTCAACCCTCCAAGGAGGCTTCACGGAATCGTTCTCCTTGAAGTTAACCTCGAGATCCTTTTCACATTCCTCACAGTAATATTTGACCGTGTATTCTCCATCGTATTCTTTTACCTCGGTGAAGTCCTTCCCACATTTATTGCAGTACACTCTCAGAGGCTTCCAGTCTTCTCCAAGAGGCTCTCTACGGTACTGGTTCAGTATCTCCCTTATCTCACCGGTATGGTTCATCGCCGTTTTTATCAGATCCGCATACTCTGATTTCCTGAACATCTTGCTCTGCCTTATGAACTCGACATCCATGTGCATGTCCTCAAGCTCCTTCTCAAGCTTCTCCTCGAAATGTCTTGCGTACGACCCATGGCAGTCCCAGGGATCAGGCACATTACAGACAGGAAGCCCAATATACTGCTTCCACTCGTCCGGTACTCCCTTCGGAACCTTCCGGAACCGGTCATAGTCGTCCCAGCTGTAGATAAATCTTGTATCTTTGCCGAGATGCTGAAGCGACTTGACCACAAAATCAGTAGTTATAATCTCCCTGAAATTGCCTGCGTGAACCCTTCCAGAAGGTGTTATCCCGGAAGCGCACACATACACTTCTCTGTCTTCAAACTTCTTCGTGATTCCAAACGCCAGCTGGTCGGACCAGAAGAGCGGCTGTTCCATAACAGTCCAGATTCGGGCACCTACTAATAAAAGAGTTTTTATCAATTCTCAGGGAGATATTCGAGAAGTAGTTCTTCAACAGTCTCAACCTGATCATCCTTTAACTCCTGATTCCGCGGGGACCAATCATATTCCGAATCATTCAGGTTTTCTATCACTCCTTTCCAGGTTTCCAATATCACGTTCTGCATGTATAGAGCCTGCGGGACTGCGCCGTAACCGTCTTCTTCATCATCAAGGAGTTCTGGATGCTTTTCCTCCATCTCTGCTCGGTTCATATTTTTGACCTCAGGATATCTGTTCATCCATTCCTCAACCGAGTCCCAGATATATCTTATTCCCTGATCGAGGATATCTCCTGATGCGTTTTTAGCTTCTCTTATCGGGTCCTGAAGAATGTAGAGAGGAGTTTCGATATCTTTATCAACCAACAGTTCCTCCCCGTCTTTTAGATCCTCGTTCTCGAATCGAAGTTGCTTCTCGCGCTCCGCCATCTGCTTGAGATTGAACATTATCTCTGAGGAGTCCAACAGAGGCACTATTATTTCTGTGTGGAATGGTTTTACGGCCTCAATATAGAAGTCATCTTCCTCTGAATACTGTCCATAGATTCGTCTGAAACCGGTTTGAACGAGGTTAGTAGCCTCATCCACTTGACTCCTAATCGGTGTTATGCCCGAATATGTTACGTCCAAAGAAACTCCTGAGAGATCTAGACCCTCCAGAGAATCTCCGTTTTCTTCTTCTTGATCTTCCGATGTATCTGAGTTATCCATGTAAAGAAGTCATTAATGGTTAACTATTTCAACGTATCGGTTGGACTCGATACGGGGGTTTTTTAACCCTGCATCCCCTATTCCTGTCCCGTTATGGGAATCTTTGCGTCTCCACGGTTCTGGTTCCTTGCAGTATTTATCACAGCAGTAGCCTTTGTCCTCTGGTGGGACAGGAACAAGATCCAGAGACATTCGATACTGTTCTTCAGGCGCACCAAGAAAGGTGTACAGAAGATACAGAACATAGCCTCAAGCCTTCCAGAGTTCTGGAACTGGTACGGCTGGATAGGCGCAGTAGCAGGCCTAATATCCATACCTTTCATAACCTACCAGCTGGGAACCATAGTTTTCGACATGGCTGCAAAGAAGTCGGCAGAAGGAGGACCCTCTCTAATACTTCCAGGCCTGGTATCAGAGAACAACTTCCAAGCAGGGGTCTCGTTCATACCGGTGGAATACTGGATAATAGGCATATCTATACTTTTAGTTGTTCACGAGCTTTCCCATGGAATAGTAGCAAGCAACGAGGGATTTGAGATAAACTCCGTCGGATGGATAGTACTGGGGATAATCCCCGGTGCGTTTGTAGAGCCAAAGGGAGAGCAGATGCTCCCTGACGAGGATCACCTCTCCAGTGAAAGAATAGAGGAAGAGAAAGAGGCGGAATCAGGAGGTATGTGGGACCAGGGAGACTGGATATCAAGGCTTAAAGTCCTAGCTGCAGGGAGCTGGGCGAACTACATTACTGCAGGCGTATTTATACTGATAGCGCTGGGATTGTCCTCAGCTGTTACACAGCCTGGATCGGTAATATACGCTGTAGAACCGGGCTTTCCAGCTAATAACTCGGGTATGGACAACGGGACGATGTACGCTATCAATGGTCAGAGGATAAATACAGTAGATGATGTGAGATCCATCTCGGATTCGATAAAAGTAGGGGATAACGTAACTATATGGAGCAGTGAAGGAAACTTCACCTTACAGGCAACCGAGAAGGAAGACTTTGACGGTGGATACATAGGTATAAGATTTGGAGAGACCACCAAGGTAAAATCGGCACTTGAACCCTATGAAGAGTTCCTGCAGTGGTTATTATCCCTCTTATTTACGGTTTCAGCCCTCAATATAGGAATTGGCCTGTTCAACATGGTTCCTGCAAAGCCTCTTGACGGGGGACACATGGTTGATACACTGCTTGAGCGCTTTGCACCGAACCAGAAGAAATACATGAGGGAGTGGTCCTTCCTTGTATGGGCAGGCATAGTTGCGATGATACTTGTATCTCTCTTCGGCTGACCAGTTAACCCCTGTACAATGGATGGCTTTATAAAAGTTGGGTTTTTATTCAGAGGATAGAGCAAAAAGCTCACAACAAGGAGGTGTTTGAAAGTGAAAGGAAAGGTAGATTTCTTCCATGATATGAAGAAGTACGGATTCATTATACCTGAAGAAGGTGGCGAAGACCGCTTCTTCCATATCAGTGAAGTAGAAGGAGACTCCATCGCTGAAGGCGATGAAGTCGAATTCGAAGCTGCTGAAGGTGATCAGGGACCAAAGGCAGTCGATGTGAAGAAACTTGAAGATACAGAGTAAGAGTTTAAGTTTTTTTTAATCAAGGTAGGGAAGGGAGTTCATCCCTTTTCCATCTGTTTTTCTTTTTCTACCTGACAGAGCTGTATATCCAATCCAGAAATACCACATCAAATCTAATGATTGGCTCCGAGTTATAGGAACAATTCTACGCCCAAAGTAGAATCAACCCTAAATTGCGGTATTTGGCTCTATGTTTAATTAATTTTAAGGTAAAAGTGTTTTCTGGCATACGGTTGTTTAGGAAATCCTGCGACAATCCCGACTTTTATAAACATTATTTCCAGATAGAAAACACGCTGGTAAACATGTCAAAAGAATCAGACAATGACTCCGAAGATGTTGAAGATGTTGAAGAAGTTCAGATTGAAAAGGTAAAAATAGAAGCTGAAGGCCCTAAAATAATCTTCGACAGTTTTGGAGAACTTATTACAAATCTAGATATGTGCAAGGATGTTCTGGAACACGGCTATGTGGATGCGGAGGATATAGAGGTAAGTATACTTGGACGTGAGGCTCCATGGGAGGGATATGGAGAAGTGGAGGATCTTATAAAGACATTGACAGGTAAATTTAGGGATGTCAAAGAGGAAAACCATAATTATAGACAGAAAATTAACCGTCTTGAAACGGATAATGAGAGACTTAACCTTGAGTTAAGAGAGGTTGAGCAGGAGCTGGAGGAGGCTATTATAGATGTACAAAATTTCAAAGAACTATATAAAGAAAGAGTGAACGAATTAAATGAAAAAAAGGAGGAGCTTGATGAGTTACGGTCAGAGATTGAAGAAACTACAGATAAGTACGCTACAAGGCCTGAAGAGATAGAAACCACACAAGAAGATATAGGCGGCCTTGATGAAGAATACCAAGAGCTTTTAGGAGCTATAAAATTACCTATGAAAGCTCCACCTGTATATGGCGAAGGAAAAGAACTTAAAGCCACCGGTGGAGCATTACTCTACGGTCCACCAGGAACAGGAAAGACAGAGTCAATGAAAGCGTTGGCAAAGGAGGCGGGGGCCACCCTCTACAAAATAGACGGCCCCGAGATTATAAGCAAATGGGTCGGAAGTTCGGAAAAGAAACTCAGGAATATACACAAGGCAGCGAAGATGAATTCCCCGTCTATTATCATGATCGATGAAATAGATGCACTAGTAACCGAAAGAGGGTCAAGCTCCAGCAATAACGTCAACAACAGGGTAGTTGGAACGTTAAATTCTCTGATGAATGGAACTGAAGAAAATAAACACGTATACTGGACAGCAACCACCAATAGACTCGATCAACTGGACTCAGCTCTTTTAAGGCCAGGGAGGTTTGACAAAAAGATAGAATTTGGTCTTCCTGGAGAAAAAGCTACATACGAGATAGCAGAGATTCACCTCCCGGAAGGCATCCATAAATCAGTAGCGGACAAGATAACCAGCAATGAAGAATACATGGAAGTAAACACCGGAGCAGTAATCAAACAGGTCAAGAGAGAAGCCGTGGAGGACTACCTGTTAGATAAACATAGCCAAGACAGCGAAGGCAGACTGGTTTCAGATAACTGGGGTATAGAAGAAGTCAATAAGAAGTATTTTATGGAGGCTGTTGACAAAGTTTACCAGTCCGAACTCAAAAAGAAGGAAGAAAAAGAAATCCAGGTAGACGGTTTTAAAACTAAAGAACAGGAGGATATGTAACTACAGGTTTAGCCAGACCGTGGTGAAAAAATGACAGAGATTCAAAGAACAGATATCTACAGAGTCCATAACATCGGCAAAACAGCTGAATATGGACAGTCCAGAGAGCCTACAGAGCAACCTGGAGAAACTGAAGGCCAGGATTACAGCCAGGAAATCTGGGATGTATGCACATCAATTGAGACGCTCAAGTCACAGAGCAAGAGGCCGCTGAATATATCTATAGAAGCATCAGAAAAAATAGGGATACAGAAGGGAGATCTAGGATATGGCAGAGAACTGAAAAACTTTAAGGGAGAGAAATTGGATCTTAAGGTTTAGATCACTAATTCTTTAGACCCTTGTATTCCTCCAAGAGACTCTCAACGCTTCTTATCCTCATCATGTTGGTAGTTCCTGTCACAGAAGTAGGAACGCCTGCAGATAGTACTAGAACATCGTCTTTTTCCACTATATTTTTCTCTTTGAGAAATACAGCCGAATCACATATCATCCTATCCACATGCTCACTGAACTCCAGATAAAATGGCTCTACCCCCCATACCAGGTTCAGCTGTCTCTTGACTTTCTCCAAGTCTGTAAGCGCAAGAATCCTTTTTGATGGACGATATTTAGATATATTCCTTGCAGTATACCCTGAAGAAGTGTGCGCAACTATCAGGTCAATCCGCTCATCTTGAGAGGCATGCCATACATTCTTGCAGATTATATCTGCTATGCTCCTGTTCTCTGCTCTTACAGTATGATGTATCCTGTCCTGGATGTTCTCTTCTGCCTTTTCCACGGCCTCTGACATAACCTCGACAGATCTTTTTGGATATCTACCTACTGCTGTTTCTTCAGATAGCATTACTGCATCTGTACCATCAAGAACTGCGTTTGCTATATCTGAAACTTCGGCTCTTGTAGCTCTTGAGCTGTCGGTCATCGACTTCAACATCTGTGTAGCTGTTATTACCGGTTTTCCCTGTTTGTTGCACTCCTCTATAATCTCCTTCTGTATCATAGGTACTTCGGCAGCAGGCATCTCCACCCCCAGATCTCCTCGAGCTACCATTATCCCGTCTGAGACCTCCAGAATGCCTTCAAAGTTTTCTACAGCCTTTGAATGCTCTACTTTTGATATGATATTTATATCCAATCCACCATTTTCCTCAAGTATTTCTCTGGCTTTCTTGACATCCGTAGGATCTTTGACAAATGAAAGCGCCACAAAGTCAAAACCGTTCTTGGCAGCAAACCTGAGGTCGCTCCTGTCTTTTTCTGTAGGTCCATGAAGACCCAGATCTTTTTCAGGAACGTTGAATGAACTTCCCGAGTCAACTTCTCCACCTTCAAGGATCTCACAGACTGTAGGGTCTCCTATTTCTTTCACCTCAAGCCTGAGGTCTCCATCATCTATAAGAACCATGTCACCGACTTCCAGGTTCTCTACAAATCCAGCATAATCTACCGGTAGAGCTTTGCCATTAGAGTCCATCACATCTACAACTATTTCTACAGTCTCTCCCTCCTCAAGAGAAATTTTATCATCTACCTCCTGCAGGTTTATCTCGGGGCCTTTGGTATCCAACATTACTGCCACATCTTCTCCCTTGTCATCTGAGACCTCTCTGACTCTTTCTAGTATATCTTTATGCTGCTCATGAGTTCCATGAGATAGGTTCTGTCTAGCTACATCTACTCCTGCTCCAATAATTTCTTCCATAACCTTGTCAGAATTGGAGGCCGGTCCTATAGTCGCCACAATTTTTGTCTTTCTCATAGATTCAATCTTCTTGTTATAATTTTTCACTGTTTCCAGTACCCGCTACTAATAACTCGCCGTAGTGAATCCTTTTGCCTTGTGTAAATCAACGCCCTCAAGTTCTGCTTCATCAAAAGCACCTTTTTCTATGTTAGTGCCTTTTATATTCACATCGTTCAGTACTGCTTTGATCCAAACAGACCCAGGAGCTTCAGCCTGATCTAATACAGCTTCTGTAAAGTCCGAAAAATTCCCGGTAAATCCTTTCATAGAAGAGTCAAAGAAGTTGGCCCTCTTGAAAACTCCTCCCGGCGAAAGATAAGCCCCATCTAGCACACTGTGTTCGGCCTCTAAATACGGTATCTTGAGACCAGCGGCACGCAGGTTTTTTAGGTAGGAGTCGTTTAACCTTATAGGCTCTTCCTGAAGCTCCTCTTCAGGAGTGTCTCTAAGGTAGCTTTTCAAATCATCGTATAACTCGTGCGTGTCTAGATTTATTATTGGGCTCCTATCCTCCGAATACAGACCCACGTTTTCAAAGTCTCTTTCCCCGTTAATAACCCGTTTTATGAAGTCTTCTACCGACATAGGATGATACTCTCTTGAACTGAAAGGCTGATAATATCTATCGTCAGACCTGGAAAAATCCTCTTCACTTATCATTGACAGCCACCTAGATATAGAAATAGAAAATGATTCTTTAAAACATTAAGCCTTAACTTCTCTATATTCCATCAAGTAGCCTCTTATAGCCAGTATGCACGTTTAAGTAAGTTTTCGCCAATCGACCTGAGATGTTTCTCCTGCTCGGTTGAAATTGATGAAACTTCTTCAAAACCTTCCTCTGAAACCACTAATATGTCCCTTTCTTGAGCTTCAAGATCGTCCCAGAGCTTTCGAGAGGCCTTCCAGCTAAATATATCTTCTATCCTTTCACGTCTTCCCTTGGCATAGCGGTCATCTATCCCTGCCAGAGAGTGATACTGTTCCTTCAAATCTGGCAGAGGCCTTGATATAGGTTTTGTATCACTACCAACAGCCTCATATGCATGGAAGTATGCGGCCCTTTCCTTAACTTCGAACCACATCCAGTTCTTCGTGAGCCTCTCTAAATGGGGCATAGGGGTGACCTTTAGACCCTCCGCCAGGTTTTCATATCCGTCCTCCGATTTCTCTATGTCGTCAAGAACTCTTTCCTCATCGCTTAAGTCTACAAAGATTTCTTCCCGTCCATACAGAGTTTTTTCTCTGTCAGGATTAGCTATCCTCCTTACACCTTCCATCAGGTTTCTAGAAGGGATATTCCCCAGATAGGGAAAGAGTCTTCCTTCCACATGTCCCTCCTCTAGCCCGGGATAGCTTTCAACAGAGGAATATTTTCTATTTCCATTGGTCTTCGATCCACCAGACATAGATTATCTCCCCTTTAAATCTAAAGGAAACGCCACATTTAAATCTGTAAGGTCAAAGAGGCGCCAAATTTGAAATTTATAAATATAACCGTTGCCTTCTTTCTTTAGATGCTAGTATTTTTCAATGGTATAGCGGGATGTGGGGAGGACAAGTATCTAGAGAAGTTTCAGGAGCTCTGCCGTGAGAGGGGAAAGGAGGTAGAGATACATAGCGTCGGAGAGCGAATTCTAGAGATTGGAAGGAGAGATTACCCCGACCTGGGCAAGTACGACCTGATGAAATTCCCTGATTCTACCGTTAGCGCATGGAGATCCGCAGCCCTCGAATCCTTAAAGTCTGAGGTGGAGGATAGTTCTAAGGCCCATATACTTGATGCGCATGCTTCCTTCTGGAAGCAGAACGGGCCGAGCCCTGCGATGAATGCCAGACATCTTAAACATTTTGATCCTGATCTGTATGTTCAGATAATTGATTATGAGCCGGATATACATAAGAGGCTTCAGGAAAACAAGGAACTCCCTGAAGAACAGAAACTATCTCTAGAAGAGGTCGTAAGGTGGCAGGAGGTGGAGAGGTACACCAATATTATACTTTCGGACCACCAGCAGAAGCCGTTCCATATAATAGCAAACCAACATCCACCACATAACCTCTACAACCTAATGTTTAAACCCGATAAGCCTGTAATTTACCAGTCCTTCCCCATATCTAACATAGATAAGGAAAAGCTGAAGGCAGTGAAGAATCACGTGGAGAAGCTTAGGGAGCATTCTACAGTCTATGATCCTATAGAAATTGATCCTGCAGATGTCAAAGGCAGTACTGCGGAGCTTATTAATAACCATACCGTTAAGAGAGACGAGCAGTTTATAAATCAGTCAGATATTGTCGTAGTAAACTATCCGGAACTGGTGTACAGTTCAGGGGTGGAGTACGAGATAAATTATGCATCAAAGACAGGGAAACCTGTCTGGATAATCAAGCCTGACGGATATGCAGGCCCCTTCACCGAATATACCTGTGAGAAATCATTTTCGTCATCTGAAGAGTGTATTAAACATTTGAAAAGCAAATACGTCAACGGACAAAACAATTAAATAGGTATATAAGGAGGGTAATTTATGAACATAGTATATTTTGCATCGCCTATGAGGATTAACCCGCCTAAAGCAACCGCTCTCAAAAACGAGTTTCTGTGTGAAGCAAGCTGGATTCTGATGGAACATGATATCCATGTGGAGAGCCCGCACATAAAGTACCTCTTCACACAGACACACCCGGACTACACAAGAGCAAGTGATGAGGGTCGCCCCAACCTGAGCAAATATTTTGGGCTGGCTCAGGGAGAGAATTCCGATGCTGAAGATCACAACATCCAGCCCGATCTGGACAAATATGCCAGGGATCAAGGAATACATCTGATAGAGGACTACCCTATAGATGCTGTTGTGGCTCTTACCTCGCCTGAAGAACTCAGCGATGGCATGCAGGCCGAGGTAGACACAGCAGAGGAAAGAGAGATTCCAGTCTACTATTTCCCCTACTTTACAACAGAGAATGATAGGCTGAGGAAGAACGGAGCAAATATTGAGAATCTTAGAGACATACTTGCAGAAATCTAATAAGTAGATTGACTCCGCAAAAGGTAGGGAACAATATAAAAATTTATTTAAGTATTCAATAGAAGATTTAGATATGACTGTAATAGTTGTAAGTGGTCCTCCCGGTTCAGGGACATCTACAGTTGGTAAAAAGGTATCAGAGAAGCTTGATTTGGACTATTTCTCCCCTGGAAAATATGTAAAAGAGGAGATAGAGGGAAATGAATCAGAGTCAGCCTCAAAGGCTTGGAAGGAAAGAGGTATGGATGAAGAGGAAAAGAACAAAAGCATTGATGACCTTCAGAAACAGGTAGCTAGTCAAGGGGATGTTGTTGTGGAGGGCAGGCTTTCTATATACATGCTTGAGGAATTCTACGATCTTTCAGTTTGGCTTAGAGCTTCTCTTAAAACTCGGGCTGAAAGGACAGCTAAGAGAGATGGTATTTCTGTAGAGGAAGCGAAAGAACACTTAAAGGAGAGACAACACAATGAGGTGGAAGCCTGGAAAGATATTTACGGCTTCAACTATCTTGAACAGCGGAAAGAAGCTGACCTAGTGATAGACAGTGAGAAATTCAGCGCCGAAGAGATAGCAGACAAAATAGTGTCAAAATTCCAGTAATCGTTCTTTCTATTTTACCCTGTCCTGGAATGCTTCGTGATTAGGATCAGACTTCTGGGTGACGTGGCTCTTCATTGCACTTCTAGTTGGGAACCTCTGCCCACATACCGGGCACTCGGTCTGTATAAGTTTGTCTACGGCCTCTCTAGCATTCATGAATACGTCCGATATCTCTGCACACATCTCCCGTATTACATCCAGTAGTTTCTCACGGCTGTACCGGTCCATTGTCTGTTTTAGGAGAGGGGTATACATTATTCTGTCTCCAAACTGGTTAAAATTCTCTATAACCGAGTTTATATTTTTTGCCTTCCTATAAGCATGAGAAATATTCTCCGCAGACTCTTCAAACATACTAAGCTCTCCGGAATTTATCACGGACTCCCATACATCTGTTGAGAACTTGAAGAGAACCACCCTCTCCTCTACATCTCCCTGAAGCATATCCCTCTCCTCAGATATAAGTTTCTCTGTGGACTGAGCCAGCTCAAAGTTGTCGTCTAGCTCCTTCTTTAGAGGTTCCAGAAGTCTCATACAGGATATTCTTGTGTCTCCAGCTTTAAATTCCTGCTGTTCTGCCGGGGTTTTAAAATAGTTCCCTGTCTTTAACCTTATAGAGATGTCTGACACATTCTGCGGTCTGGTGATGCAGAAGTCAAAGGACATAGACTGTGGAGTGACGTTTTTATCTGACAAAGTAGAATGCTTCTCTGAGAAGGAGGACGAGAGTATAGTAGAACTTATAAAGGAGCGTAAACCTGATGTTGTGGCTTTTAACGCTCCATTAAACGTTAGTAAAACTGGCGAGGGTTTCAAAAAGGGTGAGAAAGACCTTATAGAGGAGGGGTTCAGTTTTTTGCCTCGTTCGATGCATGACAGTGATAAACTGGAGAGAACGGAATTTATGAAGGACATTTTGAAGAGAAAAGTTCCACAGGCCGAGATAATAGAGTGTAGGCCAATGATAACCGCTGAGGTTCTTGATATAGAGGGCGACAAAGATCTAGAGGAACTTGGAATAGACACAGACGAGATCCACAACACTAAAGAGTTCGAGGCGCTACTTGCAGCGCTAACTGCCAAGTACTACGCCAACGAGATGTATAGGGACAAAGGATTTATAGTACCGAAGAAAAATAATTCTTAGAATCTAAAAAGTAATTTTAGGAGCTCTATACTGACTCGTTCCTCTCCTGCTGCCAGTTCTTGTACTTGTTCTCCTGATGAGTGGTCTGGTTCGCAACCTCTTCAATCGTACCTCCTGATCCCTCAAGATAGTTCCCAGCCAGAATACGGTGGTTAACCAGATCAGGATATCTTCTTATAGGCGATGTGAAATGAAGATACCCAAACTCCCCAAGTCCAAAATGGTTGGCGGGGCTTGTAACATATTTAGCTCTTAGCAGCTTAGTTATGATAACACGGCGAATCTCTGAGGCATCTTCGTCCGATACTTCTTTCCTCATAAATCTGTTCAGCTTTGAAAACGCTGAGGACTGATCTTCTTTTAGCCATCCACCACCCTTATCATAACCCTTGCTTCTAATGCCCTCCTCTATCTCTTTTAACCAGTTGTCAACAGGTCCAGGATGTGAGCGGAAGACGCCGGGAAGATCATTTTCTATCAGATAATCTCCTACCTGGAGGTTGGCCTTAATCATGAGTTCCTCTATCATTCTTTTAGATGGTGATTTCTGGTTTAGCATCAGACTGGTGTGCCAACGGTTGTGCATCAGCTGGTGAGTAATTTCGTCGAAATATTCCAGATCCTCCTCCACCTCATCGTCAAGCCTATTTCCAAGTTTATTCTCCAGTAATTCATCTACATCTCTGTAGGAAAGCTGCATATCGTTCTCTACTATAGCCTGATATATGTCGTAGTTCCTAACCTCACCACCCTCTATAGCCATTTCTACAACATGTGCGGGCTTTTCCTCTCCTTTTAACAGGCTACATGCCTCCTGCGCCAAGCATGGAGGAAGCATATGCCTAGTATCATCCTCTCCAGTTTCTTCGTCTTCAAGATAGAACGTTATAGCTCTTCTAATAGACCTATCCTCTATAATCCCTCCTTCTTCAACATAGAAATCAGGTCTAGCCACAATAACTAGTATATTATCGTCTTTAGTTGCAATAGCATCATCGTAGTCCTTTGCATCTTCTGGGTCGACCGTGTAGGTCCTGATATCTGTTAGGTCACGCCATCCGTTGTCCTTGTGTAGCTCCTCAATTTTCTCGTCCGTAGAATCAGCTAGTTCCTTGGCCTTCTCATGGGCCGGTGTATTGGTCAATTCCCCCCATGTCTTCGGGAAGTTATAGTCCTCATACTTTTGGGACAATGGAGCACCCTCTCTAACATCACACCCATCACCGAGTTTTAAAAAACTAGTTATGACTTCAAAGTTTTGCGCTATCTTCGGACTTTTGAGACATTAGATTAAATGTATATGAGTATTACCTGGAAAACACTCTAATGTTTATAAAAATTTTGCTACCTATAGTAGTCATCCAAAAGGAGAAGCTGGAGGTGTAACCGGTGAGGCATCAGAAAATAGCTGAGAGCATGGAAGGAGAAGTGTCAGCCAGGGTATACCTGCCCACAGATGATTTACAGCAGAGTATGCTTAAGAAGATGGCGAAGTGGAAGGTAGAGGATTTAAATCTACAGCCCGAAACCGCAGTAGTTATAATAGACATCCTCAGAGACGGTGGAGAATCTAAGATTGAGGAGGAAAGCTACAGTTCTCAAGACCTGAGTATAGGAGGGATTTCCGCAGACCAAGTACATAAAGGCCTTTCCTACAGCTATTCGGATATTATACAGGATCTGAAGACATTCTACAGCGCATGCCTACTTAAAAGCTCATTTAAGACCAACGAAAGATCTTTAAGAGATATACAAGGTTATCTAGAGGGAAGGTCGGATTTAAGAGATGCTTTTAATGATATAATGCAGGATCCCAGTACGGAGACATTAAAACATATAAAGACAAAATTATCCTCCTTTGAATACAAGGACGCGGATGCGCACCTGAAAGAATTATACAAAGACGCAGGAAGACTGGTTAAAGAAAAATATATACCGCCTGAAAATACAATAGACATTATCGAGAATCTAAAGCCATCATATCGTATCTCTGAGAAGAAAAAAGAACTGATAAACTACTATGGAGCCTCTATTATCTGTCATTCGCTATCCGAACACGGGGAAATGTCGGAAAATCTAGAGCAGTATATCCTTGAAGAAGAAGGCCTAAAGCAAGCTCTCAACAAAGTTGATTCTAGATACAGGGAATAGTCCCATAGCTAGAATATCGCTTCCCATATCTCATTTTTAGTGTCTTCTACTGTTTTTCGATTTTTTCCAGTTACCATTAAGCGGATCTTTTTGGAGGTGCCTGAGGGTCTTAAAAGTGCTTCAAAGTCTTTTCCTTTGAATTTGACCCCATCTACCACTGATACAACCTCGTAGTTCCTCTTTGCATATTTTATAGACTTTTTTACTAGATCATTTTTATCCTCATCTTCATCCAGTATATAGGCATCTTTTTCCGTGAATATTTCTGGGGCTTTGTCCAGTATATTCGAAATGCTGGAATGGTTAAGAGCTAATAGAAGGGAGGAGAGAGTTCCGGAGTTGTACCAGCAGAAGTCGGTTACTGCAAAATGTCCGTTGGGCTCTCCCAACAGGTCTGCTTCCATCGACCAACCCTTTGCCGAGACAAAGACGTCTCCAACACGGGAGTACTCTATATCGGCGTCCAGAAACTCAAGGAAACTGGATGTATCTATGGAGGCTGCTATTTTATCTGCGTCTATGATATATGCGAGAGTATAGAAGGCTTGGTTGCCGTCCAGCCAACCCACTTTCGGATGGTAGGCAAGAACCCGATCTGCATCAGGATCATAGCAGAACCCCATATCTGCATCGGATTCCTCTACCTCTTCA
>CAZWHR010000011.1:0-16570 GCA_964633675.1 uncultured archaeon
AATCAAGCCGCCAGGCTGGCTGGTGTTTCATAGCAGATTTTCCCATACGTGAATATAGAGCGTGAGTTCAGCACGGTCCACGGAACGTGGCAACTTTTATTCAAAATAACGTGTTAATCGTTCGCATGGCAACGACTGAAAGCTCCTCAATCGATTCGACTGTCCAGCAGACAGAAACGCTCTCAACCGGTCATACCGTTGAACTCCCCGTCAGAACCCGGGCGACGATGCTCGGAGCGAGCTTCGCTGCGCCGACGGCAGATGTCTCTGAGTTACTGCCAAGTGGACTCCACCCGATCCGTGCGACGCCAACAGGTGACGCCGCCGTGACCCTCTTGAGCGTCGAATATCACGAAGTCGAGATTCCTGATTTGGACCCCTACAACGAATTTGCGGTCCTCATCCCGGCGCATCATTCCTCGCCGTCGAAGGTGCCGTACGTCTCGGCATTGCTCCAAGCGACGAACGGCTACGTCTGGTATCTGCCAGTCACGACTGAGCCCGCGAAGGCGTTCGGTATCGATATTTGGGGCTTCCCGAAGGTAGTTGCGGATATTACCCACGACGACGACGGGTCGGTCCGTACAACGACCGTGACTGTTGATGGCGATCGATTCATCACCTTCGAAATCGATCGTCCACCGTCGATGGAGATGGAAGATGACGGGTTTTCGTATGCTCTCAAAGACGACGAACTGCTCAAAGTCCCCAACAAAATCGACGCAGATGCCGGGCTCTGGCCGTTTAGCAATAACGTGGCTGTCTCATTTGGCGACCATCAGAAAGCTGAGTCACTTCGGTCCCTCAACTTGCGTCCCCGAGCGCTGGCGCGAGTCTCTGTGGATGGAGACGTATATTTCTATCCTGGAGAGCGGGTGTAACCGAGACGATACGAATCATCTGATAGTCGGAACAGAAGGGAATTCTCCGATCTGACCGTTCTTCGAACCGCCTACACGGCATCAATACGACGCATGACTGGGAGAATCGCCAATATAGGGCCTATACCAACTGATTCTTTATCCCTTTATAAACGTGCGAAGTTGAGTAAATTAGATAGAAGTATCTACTCGGTTTGTTGGCTTGGAGAAGTCATCCGATTGCACCCGAAAGACGCATTGATAACGGACTGAGTTTATTTCTATTAATTGATGTCAATATTCGCTCATGCGAGATACAGAGCATGACTTCAGCAGAGTATAAATCTTGTTCAGGGGGCAGCTTGGTGGACCGTTTACACGATTTCGATGTCGGTCTCGTAGTCGAGGGGACGTCGGAAGGCGTCCCCGACTGGCGAGTGTGCCTCGGCCCATTCGACCAGTTCCTTCAGCCGGTGTTCCGAGATCCCTTCCGCGCCAATCCGGTAATTGGTTCGTATACCGAGAGGCCCTGGTGGGATGTCGTCGTCTGTGCCTAGCATCCCCCGGGAATCGTAGTCCCACTCGACGACCACTTCGAGGGTCGAGAGCTGGATACCCTCTTGAGCGGCCCGCATAGCGACAACGGTTGCATCGCAGCTTGCGAGGGCTGCGCGGGCGAGCGATCCGGGGGACGGGGCTGATTCGCCACCACCGACCCCCGCCGACATATCGGTGACTATGGCGGACTCATGTGGTCCATCGACCTGGATGCGTAATCCCTCGTCGACGGTGGCTTCCGCGGTATAGGTCCCGCGGCCGCTATTCGGCTGTTCGGTCAATTGGCCGATCGTCCGGTTGATGGCCTCTTTAATGTGGGTTGTTTCCATTCCACACACTATCGATACCGCGCTAAATTATAAGAATTAGGGACGTGGAGTTTTCCAAAGCATCGCTGAATATGCGCCTTGTATTCAGCATAGCAATTAAAACCTATCACTCCTCAATAATTATTAACTCGATTAAGAATACACCCCTATACAAAAATCAATAATTTCCCCATGCAAACGCAATACGAACCAATTTGATGTTCAAGTCAATCAATTCATCCCGGCTCGATCTCGATCCGCAAACGACGCCAATGCGGGCGTTTGACGGCGAATGTGATGGTGGAATACAAGGACCGATATGGGGTTCAATCACCGCGATATTTACTTTTGGAGTAGAATTATGGATCACTTCATTTCTACTAATTTAATCCACTTTTGCGTTCGGGCTTTCCCCCAATTCCGTCCATTTCTATCAGGGATAGCGCTCTCAATTCGGTCTCGAAAGATTTCAGGTTCGTCAATTAACTGGTGAATATCCAAACCTAATGCCTTGACGAACGCAGCCATTGCTTTCATATACACGGTCATATCATGCTAATCGTCAACTTCATCATACATTCGAGCCGTGAGGCTGATTACCATAGCTACGTCCTACACGGCTAAGGTGGCTGGATGGTTGTCTACCTTTTAGTTATCATGGCTACTTTGAGCCATTTCCGTTGTGAAGCTTCTGTCATATTGAGGACGCCATTGGATTCAGTCCACTCAGGGAGATACCCAAACTTGTCCAATTGATTATAAGTTCTAACGGCGAGGTAAGTAGCGGAGGGAATCGAGACCCATTTCTGATTCTCTCGCGGATAATACACTCTTGAAATAGTCGATTGATCTCGATCAACTTCATCAGCAATTTTCTCCTGGGGCTGGCTTAACAACAAGCCTTCATATATCTTAGTTGGAATATCTCCGTCTTCCGTATCTAAAGCCGATTTGAGGCCTTGTCTTCGAGGGGCATCAGACATATTTGGAGGAACTCCAGCATCCCCATCCCAATTATTGAGATAGCCGTACTTGCGTGATTGAGCATAGGTCCTAACGGCCTTAAGAACCCTCGAGGATATCTCGACCATTCGTTGGTCTTTATCAGGTAAAAACTCCCTGGAAATAGTGGATTGGTCAACGTCACAATCATTTGCAATCGCCTCCATGCGCTCACCCTTTAGCAATTTCTCGTGCACGCTGGAGGCTATGGCCTCGTCGGCGGACCTACTTGAATATCTCCTCATGCTAGTGTGATCGAGCTGGCTCCATTTAACCAATCGGACCGGTGGGTATAATTGAAGCAGATAAGTCGGTAATAATAATCTTTCAATTTTTAATCAACTGTAATAAAATATGTTCTCCGCTAACCCCGATGCCTTGCCTCTAATTCAAAATGACAGGAAACCCTCCTCATATTTTGATGAGCAGGAAAAGGATCCAGCACTACGGCTTGGCGGTCACAATGACCAACCCAACCAGTGAACCTGACGATGTATCGCAAGGCAACACCATCAGCACCACCGAAGTGCTCAACGCGGTGGATCTTTCAGACCTCTCACAAAATCAAATTGCCTCTTTCCAGGAACGAATCAAGTCAGTAGGACTCTGGAACCCCATACACTTGCATTCCGACCATACGGTGGTCCGTGACGGCCAAGACGAACATATTGTCGCTGCATTGCAAGCTTTAGGCGTCGAAAAGTTAGAAATCATCCACAGAACCGATTCCCATTCCTTGGCGGTCCCATCGGAGGAGTACTCGATTAATGACGTTCTCGCCCGAAAGGCCGCGAAACTAGGCAAGGGCGGGCAAGCCGCCAAAGCCGACTATATTGTATCGTATATCCAGCAGCGGGTATGTCGCTTGCTCCCAGAATCGCAGTCGGCCCCCCATAGGGATGACGGGAACGTTCCCGTCAAAATATTGAATATATTAGACAACGTAAATAGGGAAGACCGTAATCAAGAGTGGCCTTATGGTCCAGAAATAAAAGAAGAGCTAGAAACCCTCCTGAACACTGTGAATCTCTCTCCTTCACGAGCCAGAGAATACGCCCAAGCCTACATCGACGGCCATGAGGATGATTTAGCGGCCTTCCACGAAGGCGAGATTTCCCTAAAGATGTTGAATGTTCGCAGACAAATTCGCGATAGCGAAATAGCCGACCATTACAAAAAATCCTTGATTGACCTGAGTGAGAAAGGGGCGTTCAATGCTCCCCAGTTGTCAAAACTCCTATCAGTGGCTCAAACTGGTTATACCAAACTCCTTGATGAGGTCTTCACTGGAAATGCGTCGCCTTCCAAAGCCAAAATGTTGGCCCAGAGGGCTGAAGAGCGAGAGTTATCTGGACGGGAAATGCAGACGGCACTCCGCAAAATTCGAGCTGGGGAAGGTGATGCGGATGAGTATATCTCCTCCAAACTGCCAGATGACATTGAAGCGCAATTCAGGGAAATAATTGCGGGCGATTGGTTAGACGAAAATGAACAAGAGTATTATAAGAAACAACTCACCCGTGCTCTGGATAACGACGAAGATGTCGATAAACTCCTGAATCAGTTCCGCGATCACAAGCGAGATCGGTTATCGAAGCCCGACCTTCCAGACGAGATTTCTAAAGAAGAGTTTCAAAACGAACTTCGGACAGTGTTGACCCATGAGCAGGACCAGCGAGTTAGACAGACCCTCCAAGAGTCGGATGACCCCAGGGCGACGTTTGAGCAAAAGAAACAGGCGTTCGAGGACAAACTCACAAAGGAGAAATCAAAGGATGAACGCCTTGATGAACGACTAACCCAACTCATCGACAGCCCCGATGCCGTGTGGGAACAGTCATTAGCAAACCGGAATCACTCCATTCACAAAGCGGTGCCACTAGTGAACAGCAATGTTCAAGTATTCTTTCATAAAGCACAACCTACCACCGACCATGACGGCATGGGAGAGGAAATTGAGGATGACTCAGTTGATTTCTTCTTTTTCAGTCCGCCCTATTACAGCCAACGCGGAATGATATCGAGCTTTCTGGACCAATTGGACTCGGTTGATGATGCGTTTACGGAGGAGTTGACGGAGGCCCAACTCGATGCTGGATTTAAGGCATATGTTGACACGATGATGGACGTGTTCCAAGCGGTGTATCGGAAACTGAAACCCCATCGGTACTTCCTCCTGAATACATCGGACCATCAGGTGAAGACCAATGACCAAACTCCAAACAAGCGTTATCCGATATCTGAAGCGCTGGTTTCTCGGATTCACACCGACCTGAATCGAAGCCTCGCTGAGGACGAGCTGAAGTTAGAGTATGTCGGCAGGCTATCGTGGTACAAGACGTTCTCCGGGGTCAAACGAGCGTCGCTTTTCTTCGAGAACCAGAAAACCAAGGGCCTCCCGCTTTACTACTACCCGGAAGATCGCATTGAAGACATCTACATCTTTAGAAAAGGCCCATCCAATCCAGAAAAAGTCTACAAAAATGCCATAGAGCGGTTCGATAGGGAGTTTTCCAGTTTGGACGAGTTCAAACATCTAATGCGGTATGAAGAACCGAAAGTCCTGTTCGAGAACGCCTTCGGCAAGCGGGTTCAACTGGAGAAATTCAGTGATATGTTCAAGACGGACCTATGGATTATCCCACCGGCGACTGGGAATAGTCACCCAGCAGGATTTCCAACGGAATTAGCGAAACTCGTCACTCAACTCTACAGCCTACCGGGAGACCGCATCGTTGATCCGATGGTGGGTTTTGGGACGACCCTTGAGGCCGTCCAGCAGCTAAATACGAACTCTCCCTTCGAGGTCAAGCGACAGGGGTTGGGTTGGGAGGATTTCAGCGGAGAACAGCAAGGTCAGCCGGATTATTTGGAAATGCTGATTCGGCGATTATCTACGTTTGACGATGATCCTTACGGGAGGTATCAATAATGGAGTTGAATAGTCGCGCTACATGGATTGAAACAGGGCATGACTCTGTGTTTTATAATTCAGCCGATGACCGATATAACCGCGGAGAGTATGAGTTGGCGGAGTTTGTCGCTGATCTTATTCCAGGATGGGAGGTGGTTATTACAATGGGTCCACACCGAGCCTACGATATCCGCTACGAGTTACTCGTAGACGAGAAGGTGATTCATCTTGACTGTTATTCGGCTGGAATGGCTGTATATGGGCCTGATGTCCCACATCGGAAAGCACATCCAGCTGTCGAGCACGCCGAGGCATTACTTGACGAGATAGCCGAAGGTATCAAAGAGGTCGATGCAGGGTTTGATCTACAAGACCCGTGAGTGGTTGAGACATGGATAGCGGATGGTGCTAGTGTTTTTCCTCATACATACGAACACCCGAGAAAACGCCTGAGGGCGATATGATCCGTTTCATCGAAATCCGGTGGTTTCCACATGGTCGACCATTGAAAGCCGGTGGCGACCCGCACGATCGCCCGATGGCCAAATCACTCCTATACTAGCGGTGCATCGGCGGTCAAGAGTCATGAACCACTAATTTTCCTGACTTGATAATATAATTAGACTGGGGTTTTACAAGGATTCATCACGTGGTTACACAGTGTAGAAATATAAATAATATGCCAGAACAACAAGAGCGGAAGCATATCAACGTCCCGTTCGAGGACTTAGACCTGTTTAACCGCGTGACAGCAGCCGCTGATGAGCATGAATCTGGCAAAGGCCCGCTGTTGAGATTAGTGGTCAAGCGAGTAGAAGCATTCGGTGACGGAGACTTACTTACCGGCCTAGCGAGGCTCCAAATGGCCCAAAGCGACGGGATGTCCTTCGATGACACGCACAAAGAGGAATAACTCACAATGACCACAGAAAACAAGAACGGGGAGTGGGTAGATCGTCCTCCCCTTACACCGAGGCCGAATATCACGGGGGCTCGATGCAATGACAGATTACGATACGAAGCAACATAAACACCTGGATTCTATCACTTGTACTAGATGTAGAATCCCGGACAGGACCCCTGAATCTGAGGAGTCGGAAGTACGACAGTCTAACGCACCAATTGCTGATCGAGATATCCGTAAAGAAGTTCGGTATTCGTATCTTCTCCGTGATGCTGCAGAGCACGCCTACCATGAGTCAAAACTCCACGAGAAAATCAAGGAGGGAGCACTAACCGAACAGGAGGTAGCGCAGCTATCCACTCGTCAAAGGCCAATCAGATGAGCGTTGAATACAGCGTGTGGGAAGGTGAAGACGGCGAGATGGTTGAGTTTGAACCCGTATACTTCCGCGAACACGTCTCGACTGAGGTTAAGGATCGGGCCAAACTGCATGGCCTTGTGTTCTGGAATGAGTTCGCCGACGGCGACCCAACGATAGTCCTCACTGACAGTCCTGACCAATGTGGCGAGAAGTTAGATGTATTCGGTTTGCAAGACTACCTTATTCATCGAATTAAGAGTATGCAATCGGATTGGGAGTCCCTAGCTACCCAAGATGGTTGATCGGCGTGAGTGGGAGTATGAAAGCTATCACTCGATTCAAAACACATGCCACCTGCAGGTGATGAAAACCCCGTAGATTCACCCAATCCTACCGTTATCACTGAAGCCACAGATACCTCCAGCGAAGCTGATTCTGATAACCAGCACTCGCTGACCGATTGTGGGTTTGACTCTCATTCAAGTCTCACACTCCAACAGGTCCGAGAACGAACAAGGGGAGCGATACGGTACTGCATTCAGAATTCAGCGGATGGCGTCATCAACGCTCCACCCTCCGCTGGTAAGTCACACGGGGCGGTGAAAGTCATCGCTGACGTAGGTGTCAAGGCGTGTTATTTCACTGCTCGCCGGGATCTATACGAACAGATAGAGGAATGGTGCGAAGCTGAGGGCTTACGAGTTAAAATCCTGCCGTCAATGCCTGAAGACTGCCGCAATTACGAGCGAGGGAGCGTGGCTTACAACTTCTATAATCGCGGTATGCGGCCTTCACGGATTCATAACGAAACTGGGGCCTGTTCCGTGGATTGTCTTTACATGCAGCAGTTGCCGACGTTAACTGAGGCGGAGCTTGCCAAGCACGTCCCGCTTGATCAGTATGATGTTTTGATCGGGCATCCGAACCATGCCTTTGTGGAACCCTATACGAGAAACCGGACTGTATTCTTCGATGATATTTCCAAGATGGCCTTCATTGAGGAATTTGGGGTATCGAAGGCGTTGCTGAATGGGCTTCTGGCGGATGATGAGTTCTCTATTAGTTCCGTTGCAGAAATTTATGCGGCGCAAGATAATGATATTCGGTGTTTTGTCGCGGTTGCTGAACTTGAATCACTGGACTTCAATCCCTGGCAGGATCGACAGCGGACCACCCATGCGGATGCACTAAAGATTGTGCACACGCTACTCCAAGCCGAGCAGTTAGGGAACGGATACGCGAGATATCACTGCAAACGGACTAGCCACGAAGGGGGATCGGAGTACATTGGGGTTACGGATGGAAATCAATCTGTGTACCTCCTCAAGCGACCGCCATTAGCAGGTTCCGCTGATTCGGTCATTACGCTCAATGCCTACCCCATATTACACCAAGGAGAACCCACCTGGCTGAATTGGAGGCTTGGGGTTGATGCTCGGTTAGTGAGTCCATTGACCGGAGCGGAGCGAACCGACTATATCAGTGAGGTGCTGAATATTTCAGTCGTTCAAACGTCAGAATTCATCAAGCCCTATTCGTCTGGGAAATACGTGTCTGCAGATAAGGATGCAAAGCTGATTCGATACATCTCCAATAAGCATGATACCGATCTCCCCGTTATCACAGCGAACAAGGCGATAGGCCAGTTCGATTCCCGTAATTTACCTGTGGATGAGTTCCTGAATTTTGCCAGCGTTGAGTCAAGTAATGTATTTGGAGATCGACGTGTGGGGCTGGTGTTGGGAAGTCCTGAATGGCAGTTACACCATAATGTCAAGCTCATTGCTGCTTTCATGGATAACCGAGTTGAATGGAATGGGGAGAGAGGTGTGGACAAATCCTTTGGGGAGGTTGGTGATCCGATTATGCGGGCCTTCAGGGAGTACATGGTCGGGCAAGCGATCCTTCGGTTTGGGCGGAAGTCACAAGGGGCGACTGTGTATGTTCACACGTCGGCGATTCCAGATGATATTCCTGTAAAAGAACGACTGGACAAGGAATTAGGAGAGTCGTATGCCTCCTTAGGATACCAAATCCTTCAATTCCTAGAGGAGTCAGAAGCCAACGAACTAACGACTGCTGAGATACGAGAGCATGTAGAAGGCAACGGAAAAGCGATTACCCGAAAATTAAGCGAACTTGATTCGGTTGAGCAAGTCAAAACCTCACAAGGTCCAAAGCCAGCAAAGTGGACATTGGTATATGAATAATGGTTATTATTTTTGCGTTTGTTATTACGTGATGTGGTTTTACCGTAGCATTCCAAATAAGGGATAGTATGGGATGCTACGCAAACGATTTTTGACATTAGACGAAGGGAGGAAGTCACTACTCGATTACTGCCTTTTGTCACTGCTTTAACTAAGCCCCGTGTGGCGGAAGGTCGTTTAGCATCTGCTAATATTCTAGTCTAACAGAATTATCAATTAACCAAAATTATATGTGTGTATGGTGCGTACATAATGTGTGGGAAAACCACATGACCGAATACAGATTAGAGGTTCCAGATCAGCTTTGGAAAGAGTTCAAAGAATCGTTAAATAAAACTGAAACATTGAATGAAGCAATAGTTGAGTTACTAAAACAAGAGGTGGAACATGAGTCTTGAAGCCGTCCAAGATGGCAATTACGATGGGATCGAAAAAATAATAGAGAAAACAAAAGATAACATATTACAGATATCTACTTGGTGTCCGCATGAAGGGCTTATTGAGACGCAAGGTGGACGCCTCAAGGAGGTAGTCGTAAAATGCATCCCTTGTGGAACTGAAATCCCTGGGTCTTACGACGAATGTCGCTATTGCCGTGCTCAGACTGAAGTAATCCCGGTGAAAGAACGCCTTAGTGTGTTTTTGTGGAGTGATGACCGTTGGGAGAGCTTAGAAGTCGCTATTAGTTACTTTGATAGTCGGGCGAAAGCATTAAAGGAATTATCTTCAGATGGATGGAGGCTTGCAGAGCACACAGATGGTTATCTGTATCTTGAACGGAGTTTAGACTCCGAGGGCGAGCAGGTTCATGATATTATCCGGGAGGCAGAATCATGAGGGAACCAATCTACCCGTGCCCAAGCTGTAAGGCACATCTCCCCGAATCACATATGGCAGGGATCGAAGATCCAGACCACGGATATTGCTTTAATTGTGAAGAGATAGTCCGTAAATCAAAGCAGATTGGAGAGCGTATTCACCTCAACACCAAGGTCGAACTCCCAGGGGCATGCAATGAGCTTGAATCCCTGGCAGCAGGCGCTGAAGAGTTTGCCACCCGGCTCAGAAAGTTGGATGGAGAAGGCTTTGAGATAGTTCATCATAGCGGGACTGGTCACTATTACTTGGAGAAAATCGAGGAGTCAGAATCCGAGTACGAAGTTGACGAACCTCTAAAATAACACCTTTTTGGAGCATACCAGGTTCGACTATATTGCGTAGAGTCTATCTAATAGACAACTTCCAAAATTAAATATTCGATATAGGCTGAACATTACAATCACCATGCTTAATCCAGATAACACAAAACGAATAGAAAATAGTGTAAACAAAAATTCCAGTTAGAAGGCCGATTAGGGTAATTATTTGTAAATATGGTTCTAATTTATCGTCCTCTTCGGGGCAAGTAGAGACTATCAGAAAACATTAATTAGCGTCGTTATGATATCTAGGTGTCATGCACGACTTAACAGGGTTCCAACGGGATTGCTTGTACGTTATTGCTGGCAAAAATGCACCTAAGGGGCTTGCAATCAAAGACGAACTCGACGAGTATTATAACGACAACATCAATCATGGGCGACTCTATCCGAACTTGGATCAGTTAGTTGAGAAGGGATTGGTCGAGAAAGGATTGATAGATGATCGGACAAACAAATACACCCTGACCAGCCGGGGGGAACGCGAGATTAGAGCAAGGCGGGAGTGGGAGCAGGAATACGTCGACCTGTGAGTTCTCACTAGTCGGCCACTCCTCTTCGGTGGTGACTGAGCCGGCGAGCTGGTCGCCACAATGGGGGGCACACGTATACGAGATGGATTCTTTGGAAGACTAGGACTGCCTGACCCACAAGCCAAGGGAATCAAACATAGGATCCCTCAACCTACCCATCTTTCCAGCGCGATAACATTCACTCTATCCCGTACTCCTATTATCTCTCACTATTGTTGACCAACTATGGTGTGGGAGGACTTTATCAGTGCTAGAGTTCTTGATGATTTACCAGATGACGCTGTGGTAGCAGGCGTGGTTCAAGACGAGGGGGACGATCGCTTCATTATTACCGATATTTCTACTGACGAGGCCCAAGTAGCGATAGCTGAGGAAGATGCAATCACGCTATCCGAATACATCTAAGGAGTCAATGAGTGGTTCTGATCCGATCTTATGTCATGAGTGTGGTTGGACTGGGCAAGTAGTAGTTCTCATCCACTGATTCTTTGTAACGATAAATTCTGGAATAGTTTCGTTGAACTTGACATACCATTTCTATAAATTCTTTAATTCATCAACTAAATAAACGTCTAACTACCTCTCGTATCTTCCGAATTAGATACTTACGCATTGCTTCAATCTTCTCTTCAAGCCCACCTAATTGGTATCCGATATACCCTAATTGGTCTACCCCAAGCTCTCCTTCAAAGATTGCTTGTCCTTTCTCTGTCACCCTGTAACGTTCGCCATCACCGTTCAGTTCGATTAATAAGTCATATCGGAGTAAGATTTCAGGATTTCGTTTAACGACTGGATGAGATCTAGTTAGAATCTCCCCTTCAGTGAATTGATGGACCGATGGCTCTTTATGAACCATCTTTCGATCCAAGATATACAAAGCAACGTGCCGCCTTATAGCAAGGCCGTCTATTATGTTCATTATCTGTTTGATACGGTCCCTCTTCTCCTTACCGGTTTCACTTGTACCAATTAATGTTTCATATTCCAATAGCACTTCTCCATGATACTGCAAAGCCTCTTGAACAGCGTTCGCTGACGTATAAAAATCCATAATTGCTTCCTGCTCTTCTTCGCTTAATAACCCCAAATCCATCGAATTTGACTCGAATACTGTCGTACTTAGAACATTAATGGCTGGGACACCACTTCCATTCTCCGGCGGCCAGTGTTGGAGTAGTGGCATCCGGTTGATTTCTACTTTGAGTGCATGCCGGAGGCTCCGCCTTCTATCCCGTTGTCGCTGTTTGTAGAGTGCATAACTACCAATAACTCCTAGGGATGCAGGAATATAGAGACCAAAGAATGTGCTAATGTCTATTTCCTTGACAAAAACAGCCATGGGGATAGAGAGAATAAATACGATTGATATTATTATGATTATCCAATTCCAACGGAGTTCTTTAGGGAGCTTAGCCATGATCCTCTTGCAATTTTTATTGGGCTTGTCCTATCGTTTTAGGGGAAAGCTGGTAGTTTTACTGACATAGACCTAACATTAAGCTTTTTCTCAATTATAAACCGAAACAATAGCGACATAGTTTCGTTTCTGAAGGTTGTGAATCAGTTCTCCAGTCTATAGCGATTAGATCCTTCTTAAAAGCTGTACATGCTTCCTCATCTGTCCGGTGGAACTTTCCATTCTGTGATCATTCTTGATTCAAAGGTTAGTGCAATCGAATAGTTTATCTTAAGGTTGGATTCAAAGGACAACGATGAAGCATTTTGAACTTAATGAATGACTGTCTTTGATCAACGTTCTGGGATCTAATCTACGGGGTCCGGGGTGGGGCAGTGATCGTGGTTTTTTATTTTGGCCAAACATCTTGAATAAAGGGTTGGTCTATGTTTATCATAGTTGGTTGAATCAGGATTATTTTGCGTTATTGAATAGCAGGCTTATATTAATAATCCACGGTGATAGGTAATTCAATCTTTTACATATAGTCTATTTTGCTATCTTAACATGGTGGTCGGAATGATTTATTCTATGATGGATGATAGATGAGCGAAAAGGTTAATTCCATTAATAACTTAGTAGAAATTAAAATGGTTACAGATATCGAAGAGGTTCCTTGGGATGCTGTTTCCTACGTTAAGGCAAGTTGGAAACGTGAAGCAGTTTTCAAAGAATTAGCACGACAGCCACAAATGGCGAGTGATATTGTTGACAATTTGGATTTATCTAGACAGGAAGTTAGCGTGTTTATCAGTCATTTAAAGGAAGATACAGAAATGGGGGGAAGTCAATACGATTTAGTACAATGCTTAACGCCTGATAAGGTGAATTATAGGATCTATGGATTGACAGAAATTGGTGAAAAAGTAGCGGAACAGGTTCTGGACGGCCCCAATGGAGATTGAAGCTTTCGAACAGAAGCATGACAAAACTGGCATTGTGAACTCAGGGTACAAAGGGCGCATCTCTCGCACTGCATATAGTCGTGGCAACAACGTTTACGAACTCCAATGCCCACGATTTAATTTATTTACAGAAATAAAGATAAAACCATACAGATTACCTTAAAGAACTGTATTAATTTCAGTTATTTTAAGTGTGACTCCACTGGATCTTTTGAAGTTTATTGGCTTTGCAATCCCCAACTACTTTGAGCACTTCAACCTTGGCTGGAGGATTCGTGCCTTTCTTTCCACCCGGATTCTGGATGTAAAGACGCCAATTGCCACCGCTTGTATCTGTGGCTTTGTATTCGTCAACCGTATGCGGCCCAGGATCTTTTCCGCTTCCCTGTCCTTTTCCTTCACACTTGATATTTCTGGTTCGGACGAAATCTCCAACGGTGAGTACAGTTCCTTCGCTAACTGATGTACCAGAAGGATGGGATCTGATGTATCCCACGTTGCGTTGATGCCCTGCAGTAGTCCCGCTTGCTGCCAGTCCACCAACGACAAGCCCGCCAGACAGCATCGTACCTTTTTTCAGTACATTTCGCCTTGATACCACTGTCTCAGGATTTACTTTTGATTTCATGTCGCTCCAGTACCCCCGTAGGGGCAGTTACGGCGAGAACAGACAAGAATAAAATTATTTACTGATTAAAGGCTCTAATCAGGTTTACTGCAGATTCCTCATGTCAGCTCGAAATCAGTGAATTACTCCAGAAATCAGGATTGAGTCACAAATACCCGTATTTACCATATTGTTAAACTCCTGCTCTGCATTTAGCAGGATTGCAGTAACGTATCACCGCCTCGCGATCTCAACAAACCCATGCGAATAAACTCAGTGCAGAATTGCTGAGTCGAGGTTGCGAATCGCCAAACTGAATTAATTTATTACTATTTTCTGTCAGTGAAAAATTATATATTCCGTGGTCGTGTATCTGTACGTATGAAACCCCTTAGTAATCTTAAGTGTTTCAGAATGGGGGTCCGATAATGTCTACTTCGGACGTAGGAGACACAGAAACCATAGCGAATAGTCCAACTGGGTACAAGCGACCATACGTTCTCAAAGAGGGAGCGATTTTAGTTGAACAGTTTGCCTCGAAAATCGACGTTTCAGACAAAATGGCGTATCTAATCGCTATTCAAATGGCGTTGGATCAAGAGGGAAATCCACGCGATCAAGCTAGTTTCAAAGCGGCACTCACCGAGGTCAACAAATAATAATGCTAGGATTACATAACCAGCAGGAGCAGGATCAAGAGGAAACAGAGCTAACTATACCGATTAATGCAGGGCCTGCTCTTCTTGGTAAGGAACCGTTGTTCGGTTCGTTCCGCCGGAGTTTGGGGCTTCCAGTCTTGCGAGATACGCTACTAACGGGAGCCGCAAATCTTGAACCGGACGTTGAGGAGGAACCTGAACGATTTCCAGGACTGCCTGATAACATTATCGTCAATGCAGAAGATCCTGATCCTGAAGCCTTAGCTATTGCCCAAGAACATGCTGGTGATGCAAAAAGGATTTTTATTGAGGAGGATGGGCGGGTAAGACGACTAGGGCATGGAAGTGGCGGGCAGGTCGTGTTGAGGGAGCGCCAAGATCCAGAGATAACCCTCGAAAAGGACCTAACTATTGACCCCACGGAGAGCCAACGGCAAGATAATACTACTTCAACAGTGGTTAGAACGATGTCGGCAGCGGCAAATCAGCAGTTAGCGCGGAAAGGACAGGAGGTAGACCGTCCGGAAACTGGAAGATAGTGAAAATCGGCCCGCTTTGGATTTGATGTTCTAGAACGTCCAGTGACTTAGTTTTGTATCTGACTGGTTCTTTTTTGATGTGAGAGGTCGTAAGGTTCCGATATGGCGGATAATACCGATCTAAACAAGATTGAAGCGTTCCTGGATACGTTAAAGCAGGATCTGGACTTTATTGTGCAACGCCGACGAGAGTTTTTTCCTGGCTACGAACAGACCGTCGATGCGGATTACTATGAGTCTCTCCGGGATGCGTGGGAAGGGAGTCATTATGATACTGGTGTGGAGGAAATTTTTGAAGATCTAATTAGTAATATTGGGACGGAGATTGAGGAGGAGGGTCTTCAGGAGCATGGGTTGGGTGGGGCGCAACTTCGATTTAAGTTGGATACAGTCAGTGAGTTTCAAGATGGTTTTGCAGTGATCAAAGAACACTGGGAAGCAGTTACCGCTGGGATTCAGGGGTTGGCTGATCCGATCCGATTGAAGGTAATAGGGCCAATTACTGCTTCGTATCTGGATACGGCTGAAACGATTCTTGATTCAGTGCTTGATGTTGTTGGTGGGAAGGAAGCAATTCGAGAATTTAAAGAAATGCTCCGTGGATTGTTGCCTTTCTAAGCCCACTCTATCTGTTTGTGTGATGTGGGTGAGTTGGCTAAATAGACCTTTGCTTACCAAGCCAGGAAGATATTGGTGTGCTGGCCGTGTGACGTGGGTATGCAGGGTGTTTTGAATGAAGTTACCCAGACGGTCCACGAACATCAGCGAGGGGAATCAGCTTTTCAGACCAAATGTGGAGCCAACTCCCAGATCTCGCATGACCAGCTTCAACGCATCTCGGTTGAGCGGACGATTGGTCGTGGGACTGTGAGTAAATGCGGTCGCTGTTTCGAGGATGGCGGGGGCTACTGAACGTTATCGGTACGCCTTGGTCTAACGATTAGTGCGTTATTTTTTCGGCTATCGGATGTGGTTGGAGGCGTTCGTCAAGCCAAGGGTTAGGCTTGGTGGTAGTGGTGGCCTGGAGTGGTTTATTGCTGGTATCGCCATGCTTTACCCGTCATTAGTGTTATGATGGTTATGGTTGTTGAAGGCCGGGAGTTTTTTGATCCGCTCGGCGATGATAGCGAGTTCCCGTGGGAGCCGGTTGAGGGCTTCCCCGAAGGGATCTACGAAAAAATATTGTATTTGGACGAAGCCGACGGGAGTCACAGCCGGATCCTCACGATAGATGCGGGCGTGGTTGTTGAGGACGCGATGACACACGATCTATACGAGGAAGTTCTCATTCTTGAGGGCGGGATGATTGATCGCGCCACCGATGACGTGTATACGGCTATCGACTACGCATATCATCCCCCAGGCATGGAGCATGGACCGTATGAATTCCCCATCGGCGCGTTAATGTTTGAAGCCCGCTACCATCGTTAACCATACTGTCCATTCGGAACGACAAACAGAACGCTCCATCGAACCAGATTTATAGGAGTGTTAATATGTATCGTTTCGCAGTAGATTCATAGAGGATAGATGTAGTAGATCACCGAAACCT
>CAZWHR010000012.1:0-16000 GCA_964633675.1 uncultured archaeon
GGGGCGGGGGGGGGTGGCGGTACGGGGGTCGATGGGGGTGATGGGGGCGACGGCAGTGACGGGGGCGATGGGAGTCAAGGAAGTATACCCGTTCCCCGGAACGATGACGCATTCTCAGACGTCACTCTCACATGGACGACTGATAACGCGGGTCCGTTGTTCGACCTTTACGGGCACATTATCACCGAGGAATCCGGTGTCAACTTCGAGGCAGGTCCAGTCTTCCCCTCGGACAACTACTACTCGAAGGTCAACAGCGAATTCATCGGCGGTGGAACACCAGCATGGGACATCGTTCTACTCCTCCCGCTTTATCTCGGTGACCTCCAGGCACGGAACGTCTTCGAACCTCTCGATGGATACCTCGAGAAATACGAGGGAATGGACCAGTTCATGGACTCGGTCCTCGAACCATACAAGGAGTTCTACATGAAGTACAACGACGAGGTCGTAGCGATCCCGACCGACGGGGACATCCACAACTTGGTCTACAGGCCGTCATATTTCGAAGACGAGACCCACCAAGAGGAGTACGAAGCGCAGTACGGTCAGGAACTCCGCGTCCCGAAAACGTGGCCTGAATACGTCCAAGTCGCTGAATACTTTACGAATAACACAGAGGAAGGAATTTACGGGTGTCAAGTGTTTGGCGGGCGTCCCTGGAATTTTGGCTGGTTCATGGACCGGGCCGCCGCCAAGGGGCTCCTCTATTTCGACAAGGATATGAACCCGATGATTAACGAACCCGAGGGCGTCGAGGCGCTCGAGAACATGGTCGCGTGTGTGGAACACTCGCCGCCAGGAACCGCGCAGTTCGGTATCTCCGAGACGGCCGCGAACTTCCGGCAGGGCAACGTGATCATGACACCCTGGTGGATCGACCTCACCGAGAGTACGGCCCAAGGGGACTTCATCGCCGCCGATGACCAAGCAGAGGCCATCATGCCGGGTTGGGAGCAGGACGACGGGTCCATTCGGGCGAACTCCACAATGCTTTACAATCGGTTGTACGCGATTCCCGAGGGTATCCCTCAGAAACGGAAGGATGCGGCGTTCTACGCGATCATGCGACTCTCCCACCCAGACATCAGCACCTGGGCGGTCGCGGATACCTACACAGGCCTCGATCCATTCCGGGATGAACACTACACTGACGAGGCCGCAAAGAAGTACGTGAATCCGATTGAGATCCGCGCCCAGGGTGATGACTGGGAGGACGATATCACAATCTTCAACGAACTGGCGACTGCGAAACAGCACCTTGAGGCCGGTCAGGCAAATATGGAAATCGGTTTCCCCCAGCCGAACTGGCCTGGGGCAACATCGTACATTGAGCCCTTCGCCATCCACATTCAGCGAGCGCTCGCCGGACAGGAATCGCCTCAGGAGGCGCTCGATGCGGTCGCCGAAAAATGGGAAGGGATTGTCGACGAACTCGGCCGCGAACAGCAGCAAGAAGCGTACCAGAACTTCGTAAACGCAGCAGAACGCCTCGGATACGTTTAGACCTGACCCCCAATTTGGTCTCGAATTTGAAACCGACTCACGTCACATAGAGGATGAAGGAAAGAAAATAACATCTCATCGTAACTACAAATGGCAATCAAAGATGCGATACCGGCCTACAGGTCAAAATTAAACGGAGCGACATCGGCATTTTCTAAGGATCGATACGCCCCATACTGGATGGTCGGACCGACCATCCTGACGGTGTTCATTATCACGGTTGGTCCGATGCTGTGGTCACTCTACCTGAGTTTCCACCGCTGGAATCCCGGGGCGATCAACCCGGATGCGGTTTTTAACGGATTCGATAACTACGTCTGGCTTCTCACGAATCCGCGATTCCTGGATTCGGTCATGAACCTGGGATACTACGCAATTGTCGGCGTCCTACTGCAGGTGACGCTCGGGACGGCTCTTGCACTTGCGTTGTACAACTACATCGATAATCAAAAAATCAGGGTTGGTTTGCTCACCATCTTCATGCTCCCATTCATGTACGCACCGATCGTCTCGGGGTACATTTGGAAGTTACTCTTCCTCCCAGGCGGTAGCGTCATCAACGGCGTCCTCGCTCTGGTGGGAATCCCGGGGTTACCCTGGCTCGAATCACGGTGGCTCGGCGTCACAGCGATCATGATCGCGGACACGTGGCAATGGGTGGGACTACCGCTCATCATCGTGTACGGTGGACGAGCTGGGATGTCGGAGAGCATGTACGAGGCAGCCCGTGTCGACAACGCGTCGCGTTTCTTCATCCTTAGATATATCACGCTCCCTCATTTGAAGAACCTCATAGTCATCGCGGCTATCCTCCGTTTCATGGGTGCCTACAAAATCTTCGCCAAACTTTTCGTAATGACCAAGGGTGGGCCCGGAACCGCAACCGAACTTCCCACGTACTTTGCTTATTTGGTTGGGTTTAGACAATTCAACATCGGCCGAGCGGCAGCTTTCACGTGGTTCCTCGGGCTCGGATCAATTGCGATCATGTACCTTTTCTGGAGGTATCTCGGCGACGTGGAGGGGGTATAAATGGACAGAATTGATCCGTTTCCCACACTCGTCAGAGGAGGCCTGTTCGTGTACGTCTTGATCGCTCTCTTCCCCATCTACTGGACGATCAACACCGCATTGAAACCACTCAAGTATATCAACACGTTTCCCCCGACGTTCTATCCGAGAGGCCTCACTCTTGAGTCGTTTCAGTGGGTCCTTACCAACCCACGGAGTACGAACGCATTCATTGACAGTTTAATAGTGGCAACCGGGACGACAGTTATTGCGGTATTACTCGGCGCGATGGCTGGATACGGGTTCTCACGCTATCCCAATCGAGTCGGCGGGGACGACGTCGCGTTCTGGCTCCTGTCCACGCGTGCATTCCCACCAATCGCCGTCGTTCTGCCGATTTTCTTTATCTGGGGATGGCTAGGTCTCCAGGACACGCATCTTGGTCTTATCCTGCTCTACCTCACATTTAACGTACCGTTCACAACTTGGTTGATGCGTGACTTCTTCAACAAGATCCCTGTTTCATACGAGGAGGCCGCGTATCTCTCTGGTTATTCGTTGTTCGGTGCGTTCAGGAAAGTGGTTCTACCACTCGTCGGACCGGGACTCGTCGCTACAACGCTTCTGGCGTGGGTGTTCTCGTGGAACGAATTCATCTTCGCGTTTATTCTCTCGAACACCGAGGTCATTCCATATACAGCGGTGGTCCCGACGCTACTTGAGGGTAACTTCACCGTGTGGAACCGCATGATGGCGATGGCGATCATCGCCACTCTCCCTCCGACAATCATATTGATCTGGTACCGTGATCACATCATTGAAGGAATGTCCCTCGGTGTGACTGAGGTGTAACACGCATGGAGGCACAATAATGGCGAACATTCAAATCGAAAATCTGAGCAAGCAGTTCGGAAACCTCGACGCGACTAAAGACATATCGATAGATATCCCGGACGGACAACTCGCCGTGCTCGTTGGACCGAGCGGATGTGGAAAGACCACAACGCTTCGGATGATAGCCGGTCTTGAGCAGCCGACAGAGGGAACGATACGTTTTGACACCAAGGACGTCACCGAGATCCGGCCACAAAATAGGGACGTCAGTATGGTGTTCCAAGACCTCGCACTCTACCCGCATCTAACGACGTATGATAATATTGCCTTTCCATTACGAGCGGATGGAGCACTTACCGACGACGAGATGGATCGTCGGGTGCAGGAGATCGCCGAGATTGTCGATTGCGATGAGTTCCTCGACCAGCGAGTCACGGAACTATCGGGCGGCCAGCGCCAGCGGGTAGCCCTGGCCAGGGCCCTTATTCGGGAGCCGGAAGTGTTCCTGATGGACGAGCCATTCAGCGACCTCGACGAGCTGTTGAAACGCAACCTGCGAGCGGAGGTGCTCCGACTCCAGCGACGACTCGACATAACGATGGTCCATGTCACGCATGATCAGGAGGAGGCGATGACTCTCGGTGACATTTTGGTAGTCATGAACGATGGAGAAATCGCACAACTTGGGGACCCCCACACGGTGTTTAGCAACCCGGAGACCGTTTTCGTCGCGACGTTCATTGGATCACCGCAAATCAACGAATTCTACTGTGATGTCGAGTGGGAAGACGACGATACCGCTGTTCTCACCGACGGAGACGTGTCGTTTACTCTGACCGAGCCACTCGTCTCATATCTTCGCAATACCGGCGACGAGGTCGCATTCTTTGTCCGCCCCCAACACCTCAGGTGGTCGGATCAGGAACCTGATGACGCGTTGGCTCTGAGGGTGTCGGTTGAGGTGATTGAACAAATTGGTACCGAAGACATCGTCCGGTGTCGAACCGAAGACCATACGGAGGTTACCGCTGTCCTGCCGGCCGGAACGATAGAAGAGGGCGATATTGGTTACCTCGAAGTCGACCCCACTCATGTTCACCTCTTCGATGGTCACGAGGCGACGGCCAAGCGGCTAAATTAATACGGTAAGTAGAGATTCCGTAAATCCCAAGATCGAGGGAAGTCAGTTCTCAGTGGCACAAACAGGGGTTGGATGCGAGAAACCAAAATCGACTACGTATTGAGTCCACGATAGCGCTCGTATTGCTCGTCAGGCGCCTCCAACTCACGCAGGGCGGCGAGGAACAGGTCGTTCATGCGCCTTTCGACACCCGGTTCACGTCCAACCAGGTTCTCAGTCTGTCTAGGATCGTCGTCCACGTTAAACAAGAGCGGCTCCGCATGCGCGTCGTCGGACGGAGCGGAAAACCGCCAGACCGGCGTGTCCGTGTACGGCAAGAACTTACCTGCCTCAGCATCGTGTTTCGCCGTCGGGGCCGACATCCAACCCCACGCATCCATCTGACTCGTCGAGTAGCAGTACGCCGGCCGGTCGTTTCGGCACGGCAACATGTACGTGTATTCTCCATCGGTGACATTGATCGACGACCCCCACCAGCCGTATAGCGCCCAGTTACGATGCTCATCAGTCTCACCCTGGATGAGCGGCATCAAGCTTCTACTGTGGCCGTGATCTGGAAGGGTCCCCCCCATCGCATCGAGAATGGTCGCATGGAGGTCTACCGCGGATGTCAGCGCCGATACTCGCTCTCCGTTTCGGGAGCTATCAGGATGCCAGACCAACAGTGGGGTGTGCGTGAGGACGTTGTAATCGGGACACGATGGTTTCCCCATCCATCCGTGTTCCCCAAGGAAATGTCCGTGATCCGAAGTCACGATTACCATCGTATCATCCCATGCATTGAGTTCATACAACTTGTCAAGGACCTTTCCAAACCAGCGATCAACCATTGTGACCTTACCGGCGAACTGTGCCCGCACGAATCCCAGTTGGCGGTCTGTAAGCTCGCTTTGGCCGCCATCGATCCGTCCGTAGTACGGCCAGACCGGCATGTTCGGATTCCTGGGATCCTCCTCGGTGTACATCGATGAGTATGGTTCCGGACAGTGGAACGGTTCGTGGACATCGAACTCGTCTACGTAGCAAAACCACTGGTTCCAGTCGATATTGTTCTCAAGCCAGTCAGCCGTGTACGAGAATACCTTCGGAGCGAAGAAGTCTTCCTCGCTGTCAAATTCCTCGACGTTCCGGACGTATGACCAGCGGGGGCGGTACTCTCGGAGGTCGTACGGATTTCCGGCAACGTTGCTCGGCCCGCTTAACGGCCCCCCTCCCCAGTCGTTCTCCTCATAATCGTCGATATTATACAGGACTTGTTGTAGCAGTACCTGGTCGGGCGCGTACGGGTGGGTCTTCCAAGCATCGTCCTCGTGACCACGGATAAACTCGAACCCGTGATAGTCCTCGTAGTAACCATTCGATCCGTGTTGAAAGAGATGGAAGTGGTCGGTGACGAGCTGGGTCAAGACTTCTATGTCACGGGCTCGCTGTGGAAGCGTGTCGTCAAAGGGTTCAATCGGTCCCCATGGCCGCCAGAGGAACTCAAGAGTACCGGTCAACCACTCGCGCCGTGCTGGCATACAGGGGAGGCTCCCGACATAGTGGTTGTCGAACACCGTAGCCCGCTCTGCGAACCGATCAAGATTGTCTGTTTCCACGTCCATTTCGGCGACCCAGTCGTAGGGTTGGTTATATGCGCCTAACAAGTCACGGCGAAGGCTGTCGATAGAAATAAAAATGATGTTGATGTCGCTCATGCCTGCTCATCTTCCACGTTCGGGAAACGTTCAAAGTATTCGATCAGGTCATCATGATCGCCTCTGATTACGTCGCCATCGTGTACAAGGAATGACTCTACGTGGCATAATCCACACCGTTGTAGACAGTGCTGCTGGTCGATATCGACCGGACTTGCGACGATTCGCTCCCAAGTCTCGACTTCGAGGTTGTTAGTACAGCATTCTATAGGAATATCACATTTCGACATATTAGGTTCATTATTTGACTATCATTTATACAGTTTTGGTCACCCGTGTTCCAACACTGCCGGTCATAGAGCCGTCATCTTTAAATATTCACCCGAGTGGTACCTCATTATGGCGTCACTAGACTGGGGTATGGAGAATCGGTTGTCCGAACTCATCGCCGATGATGGCCGTTGTTTGTTCCTGCCGATCGATCACGGCTATTTCCAAGGACCAACCACCAAGCTTGAGAAGCCGTGGGAAACGATCGAGCCGCTGATCGATTACGCTGATGCGGTGTTTCTGACACGCGGAGTCCTCCGTCAGTGTGTGCCCACCGATATCTCTACACCGATCATCCTGCGTGTATCTGGTGGTACAAGCATGGTTGGGGGCGATTTGGCAAACGAGAGCCTCACAACCTCCATGGAGGAAGCGGTGCGGCTCAATGCCTCCGGCGTCGGCGTTTCGATCTTTGTCGGTAGTGATTACCAACGTCAGACGCTCATGAATTTGGCCGATATGGTCGAACAGAGTCAGGAATACAACATTCCGGTAATGGCTGTAACGGCCGTTGGCGATGAGTTAGAGAACCGTGAAGCACGCTACCTCGGTCTAAGCTCCAGAATAGCTGCGGAACTTGGAGCCCATGTTGTGAAGACCTATTGGTGCGAAAACTTCGATCAAGTCGTCGAAGGTTGTCCGGTTCCGGTCGTGATTGCGGGCGGACCGAAAGTCGATTCCGAACGCGAAGTATTCGACTTCGTGTACGATGGTATTTCGAAGGGGGCGGCCGGCCTGAACCTCGGCCGGAACGTGTGGCAACACGAACACCCTGTCGCGATGATCAAATCACTCCGTGCGATCATCCATGAGGATGCCACCGCGGAAGAAGCGGAAGAGATCTTCGAGAGCGAAATTTAGTTGCTAATCTCAGTCTTTATGGTGAGAAAGATGCGTTAATCGACGAATATCCCGGCTATGTATCAAAAATAAGTTGGAACGGTTTCGATATCCTTACATTTCTCTCGGGTCTCCGCGATATTTATTCAAACCCGCCAAGCAGAACTAGACGGATCATTCTTTAAACACCGCGGTTTAAATGGTGGTTCTCCAAGAAACACCGCTCCTCTATTATTTCAGACCTCTTAAATAAGGGAAATTATTACGATTAGTTTAATAGTACCTGCCCCGCACCAAATTCCTGTTTGGAGAGGTATTATACTTCTCAGTAGTCATTCACGCGATCTCGTGGATTGTGAACTATCAACAATCCATGTAGGATAGGGTCATCCTATCGGCATCAACCCTATTCGATTAAAACTTCCAGTAATACGGAGTTTGCACTTGTTTTATCGAATACCAGAAGACACAGACGATAAGAAGTCGTATTTGTGTTCTTTTCGAAGTGACAATCAGTCGAGTTCGAAACGTATTCGTTTTTAGCTCAGAAGAGGATGTTTTATGTGAGCGGATTAAAAATAAATTATAATAAAAAATATCAAATTTACTCTCTTTGGACTAAGCCGGATACGGATGCATTGGAAAGCTATTCGATATTCATTGAATCGAGAGTGATGGCGAGATATCTTTTGAATATCAGCGAGTAATGACGATACTTAGAGTATGGGTGATGGTTCTGATGGTGGAGTTGTCCAACTCTTTAAAATCTGTGGCATTCAAGCATGTGGCCGAAATCGTCGTGACTAACCAGTAGTATCACGACAGTAAGAGAACAAACAGCAGTCACCTGTACTGGATCAAGAATTGGACAGCACTCGATCGGAGATCTAGTAACGAATACAGGGTGCCAACCGAATGTTTTTAATGATTAACCCGAGTTCATATCAATGATCTAGTATGCTATCCAATCATTCGGACAACGCAGTAATCGTTGCCTTGGATCATGGATTAAATCATGGTGTGTTTGATCATTTTGAAGATCCCGAAACAACGCTTAAAATCCTGCTCAAGAGTAGCGTTGATGGCCTGCTCGCTGGCGTCCCTTTCTTACGCCAGTTCGAAGAGCAAATAAACGCAAACTCGGACCTGATCAAAATAGCGACCATCGACCATTTCCATAACTCAACCTTACCTGGTGAAGACGAGGGAACCGAGATCCACCAGCAAGTGTTCAGCGTTGAGGAAGCTGCACGGATCGGCGCGGATGCGATCAAAACCGCACTCGTGTACGGTCGTGAAGACCCGGCCGTTCTCGAACAGAATATACGGTTCATAGCCGGCGCGTCAGAAACTGCTAGACAGTTTGACATCGCGTCGGTTGTGGAGCCGACGCTATGGGGCACACGCGCGGACGACGAACTTCACGCGGGACGGCTTGCGCACGCCAACCGCATCGGGTTCGAGATCGGCGCAGACGTGCTCAAGAGTCCATATCCTGGCGACCCGGAGTCCTTTGAGCCCATAGTGAGCAACGCCCCACTCCCCGTCTACATCGCAGGTGGCCCTCCGATGGAAACCGACCGTGAAGCGCTCAAGATGGTCGAAGGAGCAATCAACGTCGGCGCGAATGGCGTCATGATCGGTAGGAACATATGGCAACACGAGGATCCCCAGGCGATTATCGCGCAAATATCGGCTATCGTCCACGAAGGCTCGACTGTAGAGGAAATCCTTGAGTAGGTCAATCGGACGCTAAATTTGATTAGGGATATGAAGTGATTCTCGCCCGAAAGAAGTCTCGAAGAAAAAATAGCTTGCGTATTCGACGTAGCGATTAGTACGCTGATATCCACTCAACGCGAGAATAAGAATAATTGCAATACGGAGCATGTATTTAGACCACCCTTTGAGTATGCTAGGTTCTAGACGCACCTTCTGCGACCAGACGTCACAACTAAACGGCTATTTATCATATTGATACTGGACCACACAGGGATTCGAGTGTGATCTCAGGTACGTAGAGGAGAACGGACGTCCGATATATCCTCTCAGCAAAGTCAGGGGAATCCGCTCGCGAGTTCACTGAGGACCGCGTAACGATCGTCCGCACCGATGACCGCGGAAGCTGCGCCAACGGCGTCGGCTCCCTGTTCGAATGCGAGTCGGATGTCGTCTCCGGTTGAGATTCCTCCCCCGACGAACACATTCGTCCGAGGATTTACCTCATCGACCATTTCAACGAACGCCTCAACACGCTCTGGGTGAGTTTGCGTGATCGCTCGGTCAGTCGAGATATCCTTCGGCTTTTCGAAGACGAGACAATCGGGGTCAAACTGCGCGACTGCACGTCCCATCTCGCGATCGAACACCGAGACGGTGGAGTCGATTCCGAGTTCTTTGCACCGCCGGATCTTGAACGCGATGTCTGTGAGTGTCTCGCGCCGTTCAGCATGGTTGACCGAAACGCCGTCGACACCCGCCTTCGCGAGGGTCTCGAGGAGGATGCGGCCCATTCCCCGCCCCGGTTCAACGCCGTCCCCGTATTGGGCCAAGATGGAGAGGTCCGTGTTCTCCGCAATGAGCCGAAGATCCGGGATCTGCGGAGAGACGACGAAATCTACCCCGGTTTCCGCTTGAACCCGCTCGATAGTGCGGGCAATCTCTAGGCCCTCCTCGGCGCTTGTCCCTGGATATATCTTGAAATTGACCCAAAAGTGTGGGTATGGTATTGTCATGGATACTGCGGAGGTCCAGTGCACTACGAAAAACGTTTGCGGTCGGCAGCCGGATCTTTCACCACACTCAACCCCTATCACCAACAACTATATTTCGGGCGCATAATTGAATTGAGGATGACCCGTCACGTCGCAATCGATATCGGTACTAGTGGGGGAAAGATGTTCTTGGGAGCAATTAACGGGGGGGAGCTGTTCGTTCAAGAAGCCCACCGGTTCGAATCCGGACAGTTCGAGGACGGCAATGTCGGCACCTGGAACATCGACTTCCTGGTTGACGAAATCGTTTCGGGTCTCGCGACTGTCGAAAACGACTTCGGACAAATCGATTCCATCGGGATTGACACCACAGCTGGAGTATTCGGATTCCTCAAGAGTGGTGAACTCATCGGGGATCCGATTCACCGACGGGGCTCGATTCCGGATCACGTGTCCCTAGAGGAAGCTTTCTTTGAGACGGGTCACCAGCGCCTTCCAGGGGCTTACTACGCGCTGTACCGCGAAAACCCGGAACTAGTCGACCGTGCGGATACACTGTTACTATTGCCCGGAATACTCGGCTATCGGCTCGGCGGTGAGCCGTGCGGTGAGCTCACATACGCAATATCGGCGGGCATGGGAAACGCAAGGACCCGAACGTGGGCTGTCGATCTTCTGGAATCCTTCGGACTGCCCGTGAATCTGCTCCCCAAGATGGTACCGATCGGCTCACGTATCGGTACGGTCGACTCATCCCTCTCTAAGGACCTCGAAAGTTCACCGGAAATCGTCGTTGTCCCCGGTCACGACACTTCCTGTGCGGTCGCCGGGATCCCATTCGAGGCTGAGAGCAGGACGTTCATATCGACTGGTTCATGGTTCATCCCGGGGATCGAAGTCGATGACCCGGTCGTGAACCAGGAGGCGTTCGAGGTCCCAGCGGAGAACATGGGCGGGGTTGAAGGGACGGCTCGATTCGTCCGGAACATTCCAGGATTCAGCCTGCTTGAGCACTGTCGAGTCGCCTGGCGCGAGGCAGGTGGAACGTACGAATACGGCGAACTTCTGGAGGCAGTCGCGGAAACACCGGCGTTCGGACCACTGATCGACACCGGTGACGAGCTTTTCATAGAAGGACATGAGGAGGGAGAGATCGAAGATAGGATCGAGAAGTTCTGCCAAACGACGGGTCAGGAGCCCCCAAGGGGCGAGGGAGCCGTAGCGAGGTGCCTCCTCGAGAGTCTCGCCGCCGAGTCGGCAGTCATAATTGATCAGCTTCTCACTGTCGCGGAATCCGACGCGGACCGACTACATCTGGTCGGTGGTGCCGTCAGAAACGGTCCACTTTGCGAGATGATTGCATCAGCTTCGAATCTTCCAATTGAGGGCGGCCCCATTGAGGCCACCGCCATAGGGAACGTTCTCGTTCAGTTACAGTCGTACGACGAGATAGACTCGATTAGTGAGGGTCGTCAACTGGTCCGCGAGGCTACTGAGTTCGAGCGGTACGAACCCCGTGAGCCGGATCAGTGGGCAGACACCTTATTCAGGATGCGGGAACTCATCACATGATCGAAACTCACGCGTGGCGTGCTCACTTGCCTCTCCTCCAGGGCGACCGGTCACGTAGTGGTCAGATCGACCCCTGACGAAGTTTGATTCGATTCGTGTTTTACTCCATGATCGTTACGTCGATTCCTCGCTCACGCGGTCCATCGAACTCAAAAAAGAGCACCTCTTCAAAAGTCCCCATATCGAGTTCCCCATCTTGGAGTACCAGCAGTACTGGGCGCTTTACCATCGATGAGAGGATGTGCCCGTAAGCGTTTCGCTGCGTGTCCGTATCGATATGGTGCTGATCGTGGAAGTACCAGTCATCGGGGGGAACGAGCCGGGCATACTTCTCAATGAGATCTTGTAGGAGGCGTTCCTCGGCTTCGTTCGTCGAAATCGCGATAGTCGTATGGCCAGTCGAGACTACCACCATCCCATCGGTCACGTCTGATTCTTCGACAGCTGCTTTAACCTCCGGCGTGATGACGCGGACCTCTAATCGCTCTTCACTATCGATTTGAAATCCTTGGGTATGCAGTTCCATACGCATACCCTGTCCGAAGCGGTCTCGTATAAGCGTATGGTATGGTGTGGTTCCACAATATCTGCAGTCGACCAATCGACGCTATGTTCCGACTAATATTGGAAACAACTAGGCGCCCACAGTTGACGAATTGTGGTCCTTCGGCGACCCACTGGAGTTGCTGTAGCACATCGATAGCCTTCACTTGCCTTAATCCAGACAAAAAAGCAGGCTCGACGTTTATCGTTCCTACGCTCGTTCCCTATTTACCGGTACTCGGCCACCACTTCACCGATCTCTCGGAGGCGGTCGTAGCGATTTTCAGCTAGGGCGATGCCCGAGGCAGCACCCGTGGAGTCGAGACCTAGTTCGTAGGCCGCGCGGACATCCTCGGCAGTCTTGACCCCGCCACCGGAGCCCACTCTGATGTCTGGGTTCTCCTCTTGTACCATCTGCAAAAACTCCTGGATTGGTTCGGGACGAGACTGAGTGACGGCGACGTCACCTGCGATGTCACCGGGTACCTCAAAGGTCATACCGTCGGGGTCAAGTTGTGCCACCGCTCGCCCCATCTCCACACTGTCGACGAGGACTCCCGAGGTCAATCCGAGTTCATTGCACCGGCGGATCTTAAACGCGATATCGTTGAGCGTGTCTGGATTCTCGACATGGTTGATCGTCACTCCCTCAGCACCAGCGTCCGCGAGCGTCTCAAGCAGGATGCGGCCCATCCCACGTCCAGGTTCGATCGCATCACAGTATGGTGCTGAGACACGGAGATCCGTCTCCGTGGCGATCATCCGGAGGTCCGGAAGCTGTGGCGTAAGGGAGAACGTAGCTCCAGTCTCTTCCTGGACCTGCTCCATCGTCCGTGCGATCTCCAGCCCCTTCGCACCGATGGTCTCCGGATATACTTTGAAATTAACGCCGAACCGAGGGTAATCGTTGTCCATAGCAATCGAAGTAAACTGGAGAAATTAATAGTGTTTCGGCAGGTCCTCGCATCGACGCCGGCAGGTACCACCATTTATTCCATTCGCTTCCACTCGCTACGACGTCCTGTCATATGATTGTGCCACCGGCATCTTTGTCCTCATTTCGAATTGGGGGTATTACGCTCTCGAGTTCTATGACGCTAATCTTGTATCGGCCTTTGCCACACAGTTCGTACTCGACAGCCTACGGTAATTAGCCGTTTTTATTCCATCAGGACCCTGTATTCGGTCAGCCAAATTGGCCAGAAGATGGGCTTTAGTCTGATTTGGTTGAGGTATAAAGATTATACATGAACTGGTTTCTCTCTCCGTTTCAGACAATTCATTTGTTAAACCACTTCTGCCACTTCAAGTAGAGAATCAACGGTTAGATCTGCTTCACCATCAAATCTTTCCCATGGATTTCGATCTCTATTTACCCATACAGTCTTCATGCCGTGATTCATCGCCCCATATATATCATACCAAAGTGTTGCGGCATGAACAATGTTTTCAGGAGAATTCCCTATCTTATCACAGACATGCTCATAAAATCTGACTGACGGCTTGTACTCCTTAATTTCATCAGCACTAATAATACCATTCACTAATCCTTCAATGTCGGCATTTGAGGCAATAGCACTTAGTAAATCGAGCGTCCCATTTGAAATAATATATTGATCATATCCCGCATTACTGATCCGGTCAAAACTAGTTCTGACATCATTAAATACTGGCAAATCATAGAAAACCTACACTATTTCACTTATAAATCGATCGGATAACTTCTCATCATTTCGTAAGAGCGAATACCCAAGTGCCTGTCTCGTTGTCTCAAGATATGGTTCATAATGACTAATAAAATTCGAAAGCATTCTGTACTCTACTGCACGGAATCGCCAAACTTCTGCGACCTTATTAGGCTCGTCAACATATTTGGATAAGATTTGGCGCGTGCTACTATGTACGTCCACTAAAGTAGTGAATGAATCGTATGTAATCACATCAACATTCTCAAATTCAATTGGCATAATTAATTGAAGATATATAATTATTTTTAAAGATAATGGTTAATTTTAGGAGAGATTGTCGGGACCTTCTCTTCTTAACTCAACTTCGTTCGTTTATAAACAGGACGTCGAACTCGGCCATGATTTGCTCGACGGCACGGTCACGCTGCTCTCGGACCCAGGTCACCAGATTGTAGATCGTTTTCTTGAACGAGTGCCCCATTCCGTCCGTAACTACGTCGCCAACTACTCCCCTGCCGCGCACTACAGCTAAGCGATCGATTAAACATTGGAACAGAACGTCGAAGCCCAACCCCAGTCGGACGCTGGTCGGTACACGGAGATCTTATAAGCCTCGTACGATTCCGACACCGACGATAATGCACGGTATGAGGGGTTTTTCGCTGCACAAGGTCCGCACGGAGGAAATTCGTGAGGTGTTTGAGGTGTTCACGGATTAGCCAGTGATCAGGGATTTCGTGCCTGAGGACGGACATCAGATCGCCAACTCACAGTTCGAGGAACTCTGGTTCTGTTGCGATCCGACGGCCGGAATGATATCTAGGAAGAGGTGGAACCGGACGAGGTTGTCGGCCTTTTCGACACCGAGGCTGCTGCTCGGTTCATAAAACAGTTCGCAGGGTAGTACGGGGTGGACGACGCGTCGGACCTGGAGAAGTACCCCGCTGACCTGCACTTTGAAGGGTAGAAGCCGGCGCTTGGCGAGACGGAGTCCGAATGTTCGGATCTCGAGATTACTGAGCAAACCGGGTTCGAGGCCTTCCGGTAGGCTAACCCCTGCTTCGCCGATAGTTACAGGCCAGATCTAGACGTGGTTGGGGATGAGGCTGCGTTTTCGGAGGAGCACCGCATTGGTATCGTATACGGAATGTCTGTTTCTTCAAGGCGGCAACTTTCGTCTCAGCCGTACATAGTTCGACTACATACCGTCCTTCGGTACAAACTGCTTCCGCGTAGATGCGGATCGCATATACGAACCGGTTAATAGTCTGGACCGCTGCAGGCACCTCAAGTTTGTAGTCCCCTGTTACCCGATCAGCTATACTGATTATTCCTCGTGTTTCTGAGGCGGAGGATGATGCTTGCTATCGGTAGAAGATATCAAGCTCATCCGGATTGTAGCTCCTCCCATCTGGTCGGCGAAACCTATCTTTCACCGCGTCAACCGATCCATTGAACTGGAAGTGTAGACACGGCTGACGTGGTGGGTGGTCGGTGTCCACTCATTCGGTACGAGTGAGTTTTACGTTGAGATCGTCGTGCCGCATTCGCGGTGAGTATTCGCACGTAGCAGGTTGGGATCAAATAAAATAGGGTGCACACCTTTTGAATATTCCATATTCTGGATACGAAAAAGTAGAGAGGTTGAATGACGTGTCTCGTCATTCCACTGTGCCGTCCGACGGTTGGGGGTGCACGAGGATTTGAACCCCGGGCTTCCCGATGACCGGGCCGTTGACCCATGGCTGTGGGACGTGCCGCACGGGCTCACGTCCCCGGGGGGACCAGATCATGTTCGGAGTGTTCTGCCGGACTGAACTACGCACATAGTCACTCAAGCTGCTGTCTAAATCGAGAAAAATGGTTTGATCAACGCAAACGTCACTGTTTCTCACAGAACGATTCCAAAGGGAAAAACGCAGCGAGGTGTTTGATTACGGATATTCGATAGGGGGACGGTACAGGGTTCGGGCCCGCGATAGTAGTGGGAATCGCACGTGCACATGATTGGAATATTTGTGTGAATGAAAGTGAGAATAGTGGGGTGTGGTTCGAAATTGCTGGCGGTGAGTTCACTGGTGAATCGATCCTCTATATGTTCCAACCGGCTGCCTCCCGGAGGCTGGCAGGTCACTATCATACACCCCGACGATCGTCCCCATCATATTATTCGACTGCAGATTC
>CAZWHR010000013.1:0-4777 GCA_964633675.1 uncultured archaeon
TCCTCGAAAAAATGTACCTGCCCGCCGCACTGGAATGGCGAAGGAACCAGAACCACATGTATCTGCAGAGATTACGAGAGTCCCCTCTTCCTCTTTTCCGTTAACGGCCCTGTTACCGAAGAACTGGTCACTCGATCAGGGAAACGGGAACCCGAGCAAACGGAAATCGCCGGTTTTTTTGTCTTTGTATACGTAGAGGACGTGGAAGTTCCAGCTTCCATCCCAGACCATTTTACTGGTGGTAATTTCCTTGTTCGGCATGATGTAGGGCCATCCATCCACGATCGATCCGTCCGCTCCGCCTGTTGCGGTTACGGTACCCCCGGAACCATCATCATCAAGAAGTGCATTCACATAATATGCCTTCCCCGATCGGGACGAAACAAACATGAGATTCTCGAACGGCCAGTAAGAAAAGGAGGAGTTCAGCACCTCATTCGGAAACGTGAGCGGCCAGTCACTACTACCGCTGCCCCAATCATTCGGTTTGCTTCCGTCAGACTTCTTCACTTTATATATTCGGTCCCTTGCCACCCCCCATACAAATTCGAGACCGGGGAAGACGCCCGGGTACGAACGAGGTGGGGCCCCGATATCAAAGGACTTTCCGTCGGTCCATTCATTGTTCAATGTATCCGAAGCGAATCGCCAGATATGGGGATTGTCCGGAGCGGCATATACACTTCGACCGGAACTGAGTTTGTCGAAATTGAGCCGCTCGTTCAGGTGGCTTCCATCGCCGAGATCCTTTGTGGAATTAACCGACGACAGATCGGCGGCCAGCTGGGCGACTTCCGCTTTTTCTCCCTCCACCCCTGCAAGAAGAATATCATCCCAGGTCTGGGGAAGTTGGTAGAATTCATCGTCGTAGGTGTGGGAACCATCGTTGCCGGCGGCGGAACCATCACTGACGTTACGGCGATACACCGTTCCGTCATACCCATCCGTAACGTATATGTACTGATCGTTGGTCGTCACACTTAGCATCCGGGCGTCCACGTTGGCAAGGGAGGCGTTCGAAAAGGACACGGTCCCGCCCCAGTTCGAATCTTCAACAATGGTATCCACGTTTTTGGTCCCGTCCGCCGTGGTGTCCACGTGTCGCATGGCATATAACTTCCCTCCCTTCGTGTTTCCGTCATCCGCCGAATCAACAATGGCGTAGATCCGGTACCCGGGATTGGACCACTCGTTATGCCAGAACCGGCTGACGTATAACCTCACAAATCGTTCCACCGTGTCACCGGATACATGTGAACTTCCGTCCTGGGTACCGATATTGCCCCCGAGGTTTCCCCCATCTATGTCCACCGAGTACGCCTTCACGAAACCGGTGCCTCCGCTTACGTACGGAACGTAGATGCACTGAGCCGCTCCCCGTGCGTTCTTTTCGATGGGACCAATTTCCGACCAGCTCGTGCCGGAGGAGGGAATCATCAGGCTGGTTTCGGGTTTGGCGTAGGGACCGTACTCATCCGGCCCGATGTCCCACGTACTGGTGTTGTCCGACGTGTCCGGATCATCAATCGGCCGGCGGTTTCCGTCAAAATCAACGTCTTCGTTGAGCGTGCCCGAAATATCAACGCCCTGATCAATAAGTGTGGAGGCACTTGGTTTCAGGTGAAAATCATCGTTACTGATGTCCACAAAATTGGACGTGGCCACCCCGGATTTGTTCGCGGCGCCGGTGGTTGTTGCAGTTACGTTACCGGTGGAAACCGTCACGCAATTTTTGGCCACATCGGCATTGATGTCTCCGTCAACAACCATGCAGTGAAACGCTTCATTTACGTCGGTGCCCTGCCCGATGGATTCGGTGTCGCCGTCGGAGGTATCCTGTTTCACCACAACATTCACCAGGCGATTTCCGGATCCCGAACCGGCGCCGGTGATGCCGGCGTTCAGGAAGATACCACTTATCTTGACGTTGTCCACCGTGGAAATATCGATGTCCGAAGACGGCTCAAAGAGCACGTTTCCCGACTGGGTCACCACGTTGTCCTCCAGGTCGGAATCTCCGTCGTCGGCACTGGTTATTGCCTGGGAGAGGGTCGAAAAAGCCCCATTGATGTTGCCGGACGCATCCTCCAGCACAGCCGATCCCCCGCCCCACCGGACCTTGCCCGTATCCGCGGCCCCGTCGTCCTCCTCGTAACTTGCACCGGCCAGGTTGCCATAGGAAGGAGAAAATTCAACGGCGTTCGTGGTAAGCGTGTCCCAGGAACTGCCGTTCCACCACTGAAACTTCACCGGATTCGTGGACTTGTCGTCGTTGGCGTCCACGTTTTTCAGTGACGAGACGTTTATGGTGTTTTTAAATTCCAGTCCCGGGAACACGGCCGGACCGGCGTCAACAGTCCGGGGGGTTTTCACGTCGTAAATCGAATCCCCGTCGCCCTGATCGTTGTCCGCGTCGAAGTTCAGGTACACCCCACTTCCGGCACCGTAGTCAAAGGTGGTATTATTCAACGCCTGAATTTCCGAGTCGTCCCTGAACTGAATCCCCGACGCGGACAACCATCGGACGTTGCTGTGGGTGACCTCCAGAATCCCCCGCACGAGGAACGCAACCCGATCTGTGTTGGAAAGAGTCGAGGACTCCCGAGAGGTCAGGTACACGGTGCGATCCACCGTTCCGTTCAGGTCCAGGACCCCGGATCCCTTTACGTCGAGGGTCTTCGTCTCCTGTGTACCGTCCCCGTCCCCCATCCGGAGCCGGTTGTTGATCTTCACCATGGCCCCCGTGATGTGAAGATCCGCCTCCGGCACGTCCACGTACGTAAAGGTTTCGGCAGTTTTCACCTCCTGTACATTCCCTGCCGCGGCATCAAATGTGACGGCCTGCGTGCCCTGATTGAAAGCGGTGGCGTCGCCGTTGTTGATCCAGTCCCCTTTTACCTTCAGATCCGATCCATCAGTGCTCATGTCCAGCAGGGCCGTTGTGTCATTGATTTTCACGTTGGCGTGCACGGTCAGTGTTTTTCCGTTCAGGTCGAGGTTTCCGGACGCCTCCACGACCAGCGTCTCCGTGTCCCCGTTCACGTTCATCACCGGATCGGGATCCGAACCCGGATCAGCGATAAAGGTTTTCGTCGTTGAATCTGGAATTCCATTGGTCCAGTTTCCGGAGGTATCCCAATCACTGGTTCCGGCATTTCCGGTCCACGTTGTGCCAAACACCCAGTGAGGAGAGGCCTCGGACGAATCGGTGTTCGTGTTGTCAACGGATTTTTGAGCCACGATGTCGTTCGAGCTGGCTTCGGAATTGGACACGTCCACGTACTGTACCGTTTGCTCGCCACCGGTTACGTCAAACGTGAACCGCGTGGACCCGTCAATGCTGTTTAGCACAATACGTGTGCCCGCTCCCTGACCATTCAGCGTGAGGGAGCCGGTTATCGTGTATACTTCCCCATGCTCAAAAATGAGTGACGCGTCGCCTTTCTGACAGACCAGGTCCGTGGTGGTGAACTCGTTCTGAAACGTGACGTCCGCCGAATTGTTCGTGACCCGGATCTTGTTGAACGTGTGATTCGCGTCCTCTTCCGAGGTCATGGTCTGCGTGGTGGTCCCATCAAGACGAATTGTCCCGGCGGACCCGTCGGTGTCGGTGTCCGCACCGAAGCTCAGGTCCTGTTCCAGAACCAGCGTTCCATCGACGTCGAGCGTGCCGTCGTCGTTCGAACCCGCCGATCCGTCATCGGACCCATCACCGACGTTTACGTTATCGGATGCCCGGTAGGTAAATCCTCCTTCCACCGTCAGGTTCGAGAAGGTGTGACCTCCGGTGGTCAGGTCAAACGTCCCGCTTCCCGAAGTGTCACCGAGGACAATTTCGGTCGTTCTCGGATCGGTGACCGATCCAGAATTCAGAAAATCTTCTTTTACTCGAACGGGAGAACCAAAATTGGTCAAATCGATGGTGCCTGAATTGTCCATTGTCGATAAGGTCAGGGAGGGGGACACTCCAGAATTGGTGTTTTTGATCTCTGATCCGCTTTTTACGGTTGTGGAGCCGTTAAAGGTAAGGGATCCGGAGGATTGAAAATCGATCGAACTCCCCCCGGCTCCGCTGGCGGCTTTCAGCAGGGTGGAACTGCTCACGGTCAGGCTCCGATCATTGCCATCCCCTGTAATAGAAGCACCATCCTCAATCGTGAGGGAGTTAATGGTGGAAGAACTGAGATCGTATATGGGATAATCCTGACCATCACCATCGGCATTGGCCTGTGCGGGACTGGTGGGAATGACAACACGGGAATTTGAACCGGGCACATCGTCGGAATCATTCGTTCCATCGCCATCTCCGTCGGAATCCCAGTTGTCCGCCGAACTCCAGAGCGAATTGTTCGGGTCCCCGTCGGTCCAGGTGATCACCGGCCACACAACCGCGCCCTGAGAATCCGAAGAAGAGGAATCACTGTCGTTCGGATCAATATCGTTCTCGTCTCCCGCCCCGGCCCCCCCGGCGCCCGCCATGGTAATGGCACTGTCCTTGACATCGGCATCATTGGCCACTTCCACGTTGTTGTCCCCGCTGCCGTCAAAGGAATTGCCGCTGAAGGAGTATGTGCCGCCGTCCATCTCGCCGCTCTGCTGGTGCAGTACTCGAAGGTATACCCCGCTTCCGGGCCCGTTTCGAAATTCTACGCCGTCCACCTGCAACGCGGTTCCGGCCGAATCCTTGATGTGCAGGCCATCAGCGTTCGGCCGGTCAAAGATCAGGGACGATATGCCGACAGTCCCCCCGTTTTTCACCACAAACGCATACCGGCTG